>NZ_JAELUD010000024.1:0-55109 GCF_016429185.1 Aquitalea sp. ASV11 | reverse complement strand
GCCCAGATTGATGCCGCTGTCAAAGGCATAGTCCAGCCAGGCGGTGGCCTTGTGTGCCGGTGCCAGATACGGCGTCTTGCCCTGGTTGCTGCCTTCGGTCACTTCCATGTCGGTATAGGTGTAGCCCGCCAGCAGCGACAGGCGCTGGCTCAGCCTGGCATTGGCTTCCAGTTCCACGCCGCGTGAGCGTACCTTGCCGATGGGGTCGTATTTGAAGGTGGTGGCGTTGTACTGGGCGACATTGCTTTGGCGCAAGTCGTAAATGGCCGCTGACAGCTGGATGTCGCTGCCTGGCTGGTAACGGATGCCGACTTCGCTTTGCTTGCTTTGCATCGGCTTGAGCACATTGCCATTGGTATCGGTGGCATAGGCCTGGCTCGGGTCGAAGCCTTCGCTGTAGCTCAGGTAGGGGCTCAGGCCATTGGCCGCCTGGTAGACCAGCCCCAGCCGACCGGTAGTCTTGCCGCCATCCCAGCTGTTGCTCACGCCGGTGCCGGTATTGGTTTCCGATACCTTGGCCTGATCGTGGCGCAGGCCGGCGGTCAGCTTCCAGTTGTCCAGCGCCATCTGGTCCTGCAGGTAGACACCGGTCTGATCGCGCTTGCGGTCGAAGTATTTGTAGGACAGCGGGTGACTGCTGTCGTCATAGACGGTATTGAAGGGGTTGATGGTGGTGCCGGTGTAGGTATAGGAGTTGTCGCCCTTGTTACGGCTGGTCTGGTAGTCCAGCCCGGCCAGCACGGTGTGCCTGAGTCCCAGCGCACTGAAGCGGGCTTCCAGGTTGTTGTCGATGATGTGGGCGGTGGAGCGCTCACTGGAGCGGGCATAGGTGCGGTTGAGCAGGTCGGAACTGTCCGACACCCAGCCCACGTCGGAGTACTGGCTCAGGTCGGTCTTGCTCAGTTGCAGCCGGTATTGCTGGCGGAAGGTCAGCGCGTCGTTGATGCGGTGTTCCAGCTGATAGCCAAAGTATTGCTGATCGCGGCTCATGCCGTCGCCACTGGAGCCTTCGTTGAAGCTGGTGGAGATGGTCTTGCCGTTATGCGGCACCACGGTGCCGTAGTAGGGCAGGGTGCCGTGGTAGCCGGTGCTGGGGTCTTTCTGCAAATAGGCTTGCAGCAGCAGATTGGTACTGTCGCTGATTTTCCAGTTGAGCGAGGGAGCCAGCACATAGCGCTCGGTGCTGGCACCGTTTTGCTGCTGGTCGGCGGCGCTACCCTTGGCGACCAGGCGGTAGGACAAGTCGTCGCGCCCGGCCACGGCACCGCCAAAATCCAGCCCCAGGCTGCGTTGCTGGTGGTTGCCCACCGTTAATGACAACTCGTGGTAGTCCGATTGCAGCGGGCGTTTGCTGGTGATGGCCACCACGCCACCGGGCGCGGCCTGGCCATAGCTGGCGGATGCCGGCCCGCGTACCACGTCCAGCCTTTCCACCACGTAGGGGTCAATCTGCAGGGTGTTATAGCCATCCGGGTCGCCAAACAGGCGCAGTCCATCCAGAAATTCATTGGCGGTGGGATGGTCGCTGAAACCACGCAACACGATGTAGTCGTAGCGGGTGGTGGAACCCACTGCGCCGGTAAATACCCCCGGGGTGTAATTGAGTGCTTCGCTGATGGTGCGGGCTTGCTGGTCCTCGATTTGCTGACGGGTGACCACCGATACCGCCTGCGGAATGTCCTGCAGCGGCGTATCGGTTTTGCTGGCGCTCTTGCTGCTGCCCACCTGATAACCCTGCGTCGGGGCCAGCGCATCATTGCGCTGCTCTGCGTTCACTTTCACCGTTTCCAGCGTGGCGCTGTCCGTGGCGGCATAAGCCTGTTGCACCGCCAGCGCCAGGCTGGCCATGCACACTGCGTGACCCAGTGCCAGGCTGGCAGACGGGTTCTTCTTGCTGTTGTTCATCACTGTTTCCTTGATGGGTGACGGATACCACCTCCCGCGTCCGGCCCCCTGCCGGCGTGCTGAACGGGAAGCATTCGACCATGCCTGCGGCGTGTGGTCGCGGCAGGATTGATGCAATAATGCTATTGATAATTATTATCATTCGCAATAATATTGTGAAAATTCTGATTGCAGGAGTGGCATTCATGACAACTAGCAGCATGCAGCGCGCTGGCAGGCAGGCTTCCTGTAAGCCCTTGGCGGGTCGTTAAGCGCCCGCCGGGACAGCCTTGTCCGTCCGGTTTGCCCAGACAGTGGCCTGCCGGTACCGGACCTCCCACCCACTGGCCCAGCCAGTACCCGGAGCGATGAAAACATGAAGCAGATTTTTGTCCCGCAAGCCGTCATTCCTGTGTTGTCTGTCAGGAGGGCGCTGTAATGAACAACAAGATCCACGACTTTGTTGCCATTGGCATCGGCCCCTTCAACCTGGGCCTGGCCTGCCTGAGCCAGCCGCTGGACGGGCTGGATGGTGTGTTTCTCGATCAGGCCAGCGGTTTTGACTGGCACCCCGGCATGCTGCTGGAAAATGCCACCCTGCAAACGCCGTTCCTGGCCGACCTGGTGACGCTGGCCGACCCCACCAGCCGCTTCAGTTTTTTGAACTACCTCAAGCAAAGCGGGCGGATTTACGCGTTTTACATCCGCGAAGACTTTTTCATGCTGCGTCAGGAGTACAACCAGTACTGCCAGTGGGTGTGCGCGCAGCTGGAGAGCCTGCGCTGGCAGCGCCGGGTAGAGCGGGTGGAGTACGACGAAATCAATCACCTCTATCAGGTGCATTGCCGCAACCTGGCCACCGGTGAGGCCGAGCTATACCGTGGCCGCCATCTGGTGCTGGGCACCGGCACCGTGCCGCTGTGGCCTGAGTGCTGCCAGTCGGTGCAGCACCAGGCCAGCCACTCCGCCAGCTATCTGGCGGACAAGGCCGCCTTGCAGCGCCAGCCTTCCATCACCATTGTCGGCAGCGGGCAAAGCGCGGCGGAGATTTATTACGACCTGCTGCAGGACATCGATCGCTACGGCTACCAGCTGAACTGGCTCACCCGCTCGCCGCGTTTCTTCCCGCTGGAATACACCAAGCTGACGCTGGAGCTGACTTCGCCGGAATATGTGGATTACTTCCACCAGTTGCCGCTGCCGCAGCGCGACCAGTTGTTGCAGCAGCAAAAAGGCTTGTTCAAGGGCATCAATGCCAGCCTGATCAACGACATTCACGAACTCTTGTACCGCAAGCACCTGAACGGCACGCCAGGCACCCTGCTGCTGGCCAATACCGCGCTCACCGCCTGCCGGCATGACAAGGCCAGCGGGCGCTTCGTGCTCAGCCTGCAGCAGCAGGAACAACAGCAGGACTTCCAGCTGGAAACCGCCGCACTGGTGCTGGCCACCGGTTATGGCTACCGCCAGCCAGACTTCCTGGCACCGGTTGCCGGGCGTATCCAGCGCGATGCCCGTGGCCGCTTTGCCGTAGCGCGTGATTACAGCATCGATGCCGACCACCGCCTGTTTGTGCAAAACGCCGAACTGCACACCCACGGCTTGTCGTCGCCGGACCTTGGCATGGCGTGCTATCGCAATGCCCGGCTGATACGCAGCATCACCGGTGTTGCCCACTATCCGGTGGAGCAGCGCATTGCCTTCCAGCAATTCACCGTGCCGCAGTCGCAACCCGCGCCGGAGCGCCTGAGCGCATGAGGCGGGTATTGCTGACCCTGACCAGCCTGGCGGTGGTGGGCGATGCGGTATTACTGCCGTTTTATCCCCAGTACTTTGCCAGCCGCTTCGGGGTGAACGATGCCAGCCTGGTGGGCAATTACCTGGCCGCCATGTGCCTGGTGGTGATGCTGGCGCTGCCCGCCTGGGCGGCACTGGCACGGCGGGTGGCCTTGCTGCGGCTACTGCCTGTCACCCAGCTGGCAGCCGCCTTGCTATGCCTGTGCAGCGCCTACAGCAACAGCATGGCGGCCTTCTGGCTGGCATCGCTGTGCATGGTGGCGTGCAAGGCCAGCTATCTGCTGATTTACCCGCTGCTGATGAGCCAGACCCCACGGCAACAGCACGGCAGCCTGATCGGCCTGCTGTCGGTGATTGTCCACTTTGGTGGCATCGGCGGGGCCTTGCTGGGCGGTGCCTTGCTGGGCCTGTTGCCGCCGGGGGATATCTTCTTGCTGATGGCGCTGGCAGACCTGCTGCAGATGGCCCTGTGCCTGTGGCTGCGCTGGCATCCGCGCGCGTCCTGCGCCACCCCGGAGGCAGAGCAGGATCAGGTAGCCAGCCCGCCGGCGGCAGGTGCTGCGCTGTGGCGGCTGGGACTGCTGATGCTGTTGTTCTACTGCAGTGCCTATCTGGTGCGCGGCTTCTTTGCCCTGTACTGGCAGCAGCAAAGCGGTATCGACAACAGCCTGCTGGCCGCGGCGGTGTTTGCCCTGCCTGCTGCCATGGCCTTGCTGGGTTTGTGGCATGCGCGGCGGCGTTCGCAGCGTGGCCTGACGGCAACTGCTGGCCTGCGCCACCTGTGGTGGCTGGGGGCGGCCGGTCTGCTGTTGCAGGCCCAGCCCTGGCTGCCACTGCTGTTGCTGGGGCGCTGCCTGTTTGGCTGGGCGCTGTTCCAGCTGACGGTGTGGCTGGACCTGCAATTGTTCCGCCACAGCAGCCCGGCACGCTATGCCCGTGACTACAGCCGCATCAGCCTGTGCCAGAACCTGGGCGTGTTGCTGTCCTCTTCCGCTGCCGGTGTGCTGGTGGCAGGCCATGGCTTGCTGGCCCCGTTTGTGGCTGCGGCGCTGGGGCTGCTGCTGTGCTGGCTGTTATCCCCTGTATTGCTGCGGGAACCTGCCCCGGCGCTTTCCCAAGGAGTTTGCCCATGACGGCGCGTTTACCTTTGTTCACCCGTCAGGTGGAGGGTTTTGGCTGCTTTCGCCTGCATGCCTTGCGCATTCCCGAGGACATCCCCTTGCTGCATGACTGGGTGCAGCGTGATTACGCCCGCTACTGGGGCATGCAGGGGCATGAGCTGGCAGCGGTCACTGCCGCCTATGCCAGCTTGCAGGCCAGTGGCCATGCCCAGGCCTGGCTTGCCTGGCTGGACGGTGCACCGGCTTTCCTGATGGAGCGCTACGACCCGGCCCATGACGAACTGGGCCGCCATTACCCGGTGCAGCCCGGCGATATCGGCATGCATTTGCTGCTGGCTCCGCCAGCGCAGCCGCGCAGCGGTTTTAGCCGGGTGGCGATGGATACGGTGCTGGCGGCCCTGTTTGCCGAACCGTCCGTCCGCCGCGTGGTGGTGGAGCCGGATGTGCGCAATGACAAGATCCACCAGCTCAACCGCTATGCCGGCTTTGTCTATCACGGCGAAATCGCGTTGCCGCACAAGCGCGCCGCGCTGGCTTTCTGCACACGGGCGCAGTTTGACGCCCATCTGCAAGCCATCGCCGGCCAGGCCACGTGTGCACTCTGACAACATTTACCCTGCCGGGGCAGCCGCTGTCAGGCGGCCACGCCCTGGTGCAAGGAACACCATGCAAAACGTCAATCATCAACATCCGCAACAACTGGTTTCCCATCTGCAGCCGGCCATCTGGGCCAAGGTCAACCGCCTGCTGCTGCGCAAGGCCATTGCCGAGTTTTCCCACGAACTGTTGCTGACACCCGAACTGCAGCAACAAGAGGACGGCTGGGGCGAATACCGCCTGCCCATTCCCGATGGCAGCGGCGCATACACTTTCCGTGCCCGTGTGCTGGCGCTGGAGCACTGGCTGATCGACCCGGCATCCATCCGGCGTACCGTGCGGGGTGCCGCTGCCGAGCTGGATGCGCTGGCTTTCATTATCGAATTCAAAACACCGCTGGGCATTGGCGACGACATGATGCCGGTGTACCTGGAGGAAATCAGCAGCACCCTGTATGGCAGTGCCTACAAGCATGCCCGCGGCGGACTGAGTGCCGAGGAACTGACCCGGGCGGATTTCCAGTCGGTGGAAACCAGCATGATGGAGGGCCACCCCGGCTTTGTCGCCAATAACGGCCGTATCGGTTTTGATGCGGTGGATTACCTGCGCCATGCGCCGGAAGCTGCGGCACCGCAGCGCCTGATCTGGCTGGCGGTGCACAAGGCGCGCGCCACCTTCTCGTGCGCGGCCGATCTGGACTACCAGCGCCTGCTGCAAGAAGAGCTGGGCAGCGAGGTGCTGGCCGGTTTTGCCCGCCAGCTGGCCGCGCAGCAACTGGACATGGATGACTACCTGCTGATGCCGGCCCACCCCTGGCAGTGGTTCAACAAGCTGGCCATTTCCTTTGCGCCGGAAGTGGCAGAGCGCCATATCGTCTGCCTGGGTTATGGCGAGGATGCCTATCTGGCACAGCAGTCCATCCGCACCTTCTACAACATCAGCCAGCCGCAGCGCCGCTATGTGAAAACTGCCTTGTCCATTCTCAATATGGGTTTCATGCGCGGGCTGTCGCCGTATTACATGCTGGCCACCCCGGCCATCAACGACTGGATCCGCCAGCTGGTGGACAGCGATGCCTACCTGCGCCAGCAAGGCTTTGCCATTTTGCGCGAAGTGGCGTCCATCGGTTTTCGCAATCCCTATTTCGACAACGGCATCAGCAAGGACTCGCCGTACAAGAAGATGTTGTCGGCGCTGTGGCGTGAAAGCCCCGCTGCCTTGCTGGGGCCGGGCAAACGGCTGATGACCATGGCCGCGCTGCTGCATATCGATGCGGCCGGGGAATCCTTGCTGGCCGCGCTGATCAGGAGTTCCGGCCTGGATGCGCGCAACTGGGTGGCGCGCTATCTGCAAGCCTATCTGGCACCGCTGCTGCATTGCTTTTATGCCCACGAGCTGGTGTTCATGCCACACGGGGAAAACCTCATCCTGCAGCTGGAAAACAATATCCCGCAGCGCGCCATCATGAAGGACATTGCCGAGGAAGCGGCCATCCTGAACCCGGATGCCGCCCTGCCACCGGCAGTGGCGCGGCTGGCGGTGAAGGTGCCGGAACACATGAAGCTGCTGGCCTTGTTCACCGATGTGTTCGATGGTTTCTTCCGCTACCTGTCCGCCATTCTGGATGAACATTGCGGCCTGCCGGAGCAAGCGTTCTGGCAGGAGGTGGCCCAGTGCGTGCGCACTTACCAGGCGCAATTCCCGCAGCTGGCCGAGCGCTTTGCCCGCTACGACCTGTTCATGCCGGAGTTTGACCGCTCATGCCTCAACCGGCTGCAACTGGGCAATAACCAGCAAATGCTGGACCTGGCCAACCCGGCCGGCAACCTCAAGTTTGCCGGCACCTTGCGCAATCCTCTGGGCAATCATGTGGCTAATCATGTGGCCGACTGAGCGGGCCGCAGGCAGCACACTGCCACTGGGCCGTTTGCTGCCGCTGCTGGCCCGGGCGCTGCCCGGGCTGGAGGGCCGGGTAGGGCCGCCCGCGCCGGATGAGTTTGCCATTGGCAGCGCCAGTGCGGCCATCGGCCAACTGCTGCTGCACCTGCGTCAGCAACATCCGGAAGCCGGCCCGCATTACTGGGGCTGCCGCAGCTGGAGCCTGCTGCTGTGGCAGCCTGCCTATGCCACGGTGCTGGCGGTGGAGCTGGCGGCAGTGCTGCCGGATTTCAGCACCATGCAACAGCGCTTGCTGCCCGGCATGGTGGCCGGTTTCAGCCTGCCGGAGCAAATGCTGCAGCCTGCCGCTATAGCCAGCCTGCGCCAGCAGGCTGCACGGCAACTGGTGGAGATGGCCGACTGCCTGCATGCCCAGCTACACGCCCAGCAGCCATTGCACCCCAAGCTGGCAGGCCGCTTGTTGGCCGATTGCGTGGCCGCCGCCTTGCTGAGGGTGCAGCAGCAGCGCCCTACGCTGGCCAACACCACCGTAACCGACTGGTGTGGGCAGTGGCTGGATGCAATGCAACTGCCGCAGGCCAGCGGGCTGTGGCCGGTGGCGCTGGAGCAGGGCGGCGAGCGGCTGGCACTGGAGCGGCGGGCCTGCTGCCAGCATTTTCGTCGCTGTGACGGGACACTGTGCAGTACGTGTCCGAAATTGAAACCGGCAGCGCGCATTGCGCTGCTCAGACAGGAGTGGGCACAACAAGATGTTGAGCTTGCATGATATCCAGGTGCGGCGTCAGGGGCGCTGCCTGTTGCAGTTACCAGCCTTGCAGCTGGACGGGACGGCATTCACCGTCATTCTGGGGCATAACGGCTCCGGCAAATCCACCCTGATGAATGTACTGGCCCGCCAGTTGCAGCCGGACCGGGGGCAGGTGCTGCTCAATGGCGCGCCCAGCGCCCGCCTGTCCGCCCGCCAGTTTGCCCGCCAGGTGGCGTACTTGCCGCAGCGGCTGCCGGACGCTGCCGGGCTGACGGTGGCGGAACTGGTGGCGCTGGGACGATATCCCTGGTGCGGGGTGTTTGGCCGCTGGCGGGAGCAGGATAGCGCCGCGGTGGCACAGGCGATGGCCGATGCCGATGTCAGCCAGTATGCCGCGCGGGCGGCGGACAGCCTGTCCGGTGGCGAGCGCCAGCGGGCCTGGATAGCCATGCTGCTGGCCCAGCAATCGCCGCTGCTGCTGCTGGATGAGCCCACCTCGGCGCTGGACCTGGCCCATCAATACGAAATGATGGGCCTGCTGCGCCGCCTGAACCGGCAGACCGGACGTGGCGTGGTGGTGGTGCTGCATGATCTGAACCTGGCCGCCCGCTTTGCCGACCGCATCATCGCCTTGCAGCGCGGTGCCCTGTATTTTGACGGCAGTCCGCTGGAATTATTGCACTCGCCGCGGCTGTCCGGCCTGTACGGCATAGAAATCCGCTTGCTGGAGCAGGCCGGGCAGGCCTGTCCGGTGGCGGTGGTGGCCTGATATGGAGCATGTGATTGCCAAGCCCGGCCAGGGGGCCGGGGCGCATGGTCATTTGCGCTGGATATTGCCGGTGCTCTGCCTGCTGGCAGGCTTGCACCTGTGGCTTAACGGTGGCATGCCGCCTGCCGGGCCGTGGTGGCAGCAGCAGGACATTGCCAGCCTGCAGTTTTATTACGCCAGCCTGCCACGCATGGTGATGGCGCTGCTGGCCGGGGCGGCACTGGGCTTGTCCGGCAGCGTGTTGCAACAACTCAGCGGCAATCGGCTGGTGTCTCCCATGACGCTGGGCATTTCATCGGGTGCCTGGCTGGGCGTGGTGCTGGCCGCCGTGGTGCTGCCCGACAATCCGTCCTTGAGCAGCGGCTGGCCGGCCTTGCTGGGTGCCATGCTGGCGCTGGGGCTGGTCTTGTTGCTGGCCGGACCGCGCGGGCTGAACGGCTTGCCGCTGGTGCTGGCCGGCATGGCGGTGAATCTGCTGCTGGGCGGCATGGCCGCCATGCTGGTGTTATTGCACGACCAGTACGCCAGCAATCTGTTTGTCTGGGGTGCTGGCGATCTGGCGCAAATCGACTGGCAATGGGCGCAGTGGCTGTGGCCGCGCCTGCTGCCTGCCGCGCTGTTGCTGTGGCTGGCACCCCGTCCACTGGCCATGCTGTCGCTGGGCGTGGCTGCCGCGCGCGGCCGAGGGCTGGCACTGGGCACCATTCTGCTGCTGTTGCTGGCGGCACTGTGGCTCAGTGCGGTGACGGTGACGGCGGTGGGGCTGATCGGTTTCATCGGCCTGCTGGCCCCCAATCTGGCCCGGTTGCTGGGCGCGCGCCGTCCGCTGGCGCAACTGGCCTGCAGTGCGCTGCTGGGGGCGGCTTGCTTGCTGGGCAGCGATTGTCTGGCACTGGCCATCGGCCACTGGGCGGGCAGCAGCCTGCCCAGCGGCGCGGTGACTGCCTTGCTGGGCGGGCCGCTGCTGCTGTGGCTGGTACGGCGCAGCATGAACGCGGCACAGCACACGGCGATGTTGCAGATGCCGGGCAGTCAGCGTCAGTGGCGCAAGCGCAACTACCTGCTGCTAGTGGGGGCATTGCTGGGCCTGTGCTGGCTGAGTATCGCACTGGCCCCCGGCCCTGATGGCTGGCAATGGCAGTGGCCGGATGCCTTGCTATGGTCGCTGCGCTGGCCGCGCAGCCTGGTGGCCCTGAGTGCCGGGGCGGGCCTGGCGCTGGCTGGCGTGCTATTGCAGCGGCTGCTGCGTAACCCGCTGGCCAGTCCCGATCTGCTCGGCCTGTCGGCTGGCTCCACCTTGTGCATGCTGCTGGTGGCCGCTTGCCTGGGGCGGTCCTTGCTGGAGGACGGCATCATGTTTGCCTTGCTGGGGGCCTTGCTGGTGCTGGCCGCTTTGCTTGGGCTGGGCCGTCGCCACCAGTATGCGCCGGGCATGATGGCGCTCAGCGGCATTGCCCTGGCCGCCATGCTGGATGCCATGTTGCAAACGGTGCTGGCCAGGGGCACGCCGGACAGCCTGGCGGTATTGGCATGGTTGTCCGGTTCCAGTTACCGGGTGACACCGGCGCAGGCAGTGTGGCTCAGCCTGGCCGTGCTGCTGTTGGCCGTGCTGGCCCTGGCCTGCCAGCGTGTGCTGACCCTGCTTGGTCTGGGTGATGGCCTGGCGCAAGGCCGTGGCCTGCATCTGGCTGCCGCCCGTCTGGGCCTGTTGCTGCTGGTGGCCTTGCTGACTGCGGCGGTGACCGCGGTACTGGGGCCGGTGGCATTTCTGGGCCTGCTGGCACCTCATATTGCCAGCATGCTGGGAGCGCGGCAGGCGGCAACACAGCTGCTGGTGGCCGCCTTGCTGGGGGCCGGTTTGCTGCTGCTGGCAGACTGGCTGGGGCGGGTGGTGATTTACCCGCGGCAATTGCCGCTGGGCATGCTGGCATCGGTTTTGTGCGGTTGTTATTTCCTGTTGTTGCTGGGGTGGCAGCGCCTGCGGCGTGGAGGTGGGCAATGAGGCGAGGCTGGTTTTGTGTCCTGTTATGGTGGGTGCTGGCCTGCCCGGCCATGGCCGGTGGTGTGGATGAGCTGAGGGCGGCACCGGCCATGCCGGCGGCCAAGCGTATTGTGGCGCTCAGCTGGGAGGCGGCGGAAAACCTGCTGGAGCTGGGAATCACCCCGCTGGCGGTGGCGGATGCCGACGACTACCGGCGCTGGGTGGCGCAGCCATTGCTACCCGCGGGAGCGCTGTCGGCGGGCAGCCGGCTGGAGCCGAACCTGGAATTGCTGGCCAGCCTGAAGCCTGATCTGATCCTCAGCAGTCCGGTGCTGGGTGCCTTGCGCCCGCGGCTGCAAGCCATTGCGCCGGTGCTGACCATCGATGCTTTCCGCCCGAACGAGGACCATGCCCAGGCGGCCGAAGCCATTTTCCTGCAACTGGGTCGGGTGCTGGGCCGCCAGCCGCAGGCTAAAACCAGGCTTGGCCAGCTGGCACAGGGCTTTGCGCAATTGCGTCAGCAATTGCAGGCGCATGGTGCCCGGCGTCTGCCTCGGGTGCAGGTGATCCGTTTTGCCAATGCCTCCAACGTGTATGTATATGGCAGCAATGCCATGCCGGTGCTGGCCTTGTGTCGGCTGGGGCTGAACACCACCAGCACGCCGGCGGCTTCGGTATGGGGGATCAGCCAGCAGCGGGTTGTGGATCTGGCAGCCTGGGGAGACGAGGTGGTGCTGTATCAGCAGCCGTTTGCCGAAGCGGGGCGGCTGTTTGCCAGCCCGCTGTGGCAGGGCATGCCTTTTGTCCGGCAGCAGCGGCTGGCGGCGGTGGCACCGGCCTGGAGTTATGGCGGGGTGGGCTCGTTGTATTACCTGGCCCAGCGCATGACGGCCGCCTTGTTGCAGTTGCCGCTGCTGGCTGACAAGCCGGTGGCGGCAAACCGGCCTAGCCGCCGGTCATCGACATGAAGCGCACCACCTGTTGTGGCTGCTGGATGAATTCGTGTTTTTCCGGTTTCAGTTCGATGGCGGCGCGAATGGCGGCTTCCAGTTCGGCGTCGCTGCAACCGGCACGCAATAGCGGGCGCAGTTCCAGTTGTTCTTCCTGCCCCAGGCACATGTACAGCGTGCCATCCACCGACAGCCGCACCCGGTTACAGGTGGCGCAGAAGTGCTGCGACAGCGGCGTGATCAGTCCCAGGGTGAAGCTGGCGTCGGCGTTCTGCCAGTAAGAGGCCGGGCCGCCCCCCAGGCTGCGGCTGCTGGCCATCAGGCCGTGCTGGCGGGTGAGCTTTTCCAGCAACTGGCTCAGGTCCAGTCCCTGCGTGGCCTGGCCGGTACTGCCCATCGGCATGGCTTCGATCAGGCGCAGCACAAAACCCTGCTCCATGCAGTAGGCCAGCATGGATTCGATATCACCATCATTCACCCCGGCCAGCGGCACCATATTGATCTTGATATTGGCAAACCCTGCCGCTTTGGCCGCCGCCAGCCCTGACAGCACCTTGTCCAGGCTGTCGCTGCCACTGATACTGGCCACGCAGTCGCGGCGCAGCGAGTCCAGGCTGATGTTGAGCCGGTGCAGGCCGGCAGATTTCAGCGGTGCGGCCAGGCTGGCCAACTGGGTGCCATTGCTGGTGAGCGACAAGTCTTCCACGCCGGGCAGGGCTGCCAGCGCGCCTACCAGTTGCGGCAAGTCACGCCGCAGCAACGGTTCGCCGCCGGTCAGGCGGAAGCGTCGCGTGCCCAGCCGGGCAAAGGCGGCCACCACGCGCTCTGTTTCGTCAAAGCGCAGCCAGTTGGCCGGTTCCTCGAATCCCTTGAAGCCTTTGGGAATGCAGTAGCTGCAACGCAGGTCGCAGCGGTCGGTGACGGACACCCGCAGATAGTCGATGGTTCTGCCAAAACGGTCGGACAGCATGGCTGGCACCAGAAGGGGAGAATGGCTGTCAGTGTAGGCTGAGCGTGGCGGCTTGCCAGTTGGCCAGTGGTGGAGGCCGGGCTACGCCGTAGGGAGTAGGGGGCGGCTCAGGCCGCCATCACGCGGTTGCGGCCCAGGTGTTTGGCCTGATACAGCGCGTTGTCCACCCGCATGATCAGGCTTTCCACCGTTTCATTGTCCTGATGGATAGCCACGCCCAGGCTTACCGTGATGGCGGGCAGTTTCTCATGCCGGTTTTCTGCCACCGTGTGGCGCAGCGCCTCGGCCAGACGCATGGCATTGTCGTGACTGGTTTGCGGCAGCAGAATGACGAACTCCTCGCCGCCCCAGCGGCACACGGTATCCTGTGCCCGCACGCGTGACTCCAGGGTGCGGGCCAGCCATACCAGCACTTCGTCACCGGTAAAGTGGCCGTGCTGGTCGTTGATCTGCTTGAAGTTGTCCGCATCGATCAGGATCAGGCTGAAATCGTTGCCAAAGCGCCGCTTGTCCTGGATGGCGCGTTCCAGTTGCAGCAGCAGGTGCCGCCGGTTCCACAGGCCGGTGAGCGGGTCTTTCAGCGCGGCCTGTTCCAGTTCGGCCTTCAGCCGTTTTTGCTCGGTGATGTCGTGCACCACGCACAACATCAGGCGCTGGCCGTTTATTACCACGGGCCCGGCATAGGTCTGCACGTCGCGCAGGCTGCCATCGGCCAGCCGGTGGACAAAACTCAGGGGCTTGTGCCCGCCCGGCAACTGCGAGATATGGTGCATCACCGGCAGGATGTCCCGCCCCATGGCGTTGATTTCCCAGGTGTGCTTGTGGATGAACACGTCACGCGGATAACCATAAAAACGGGCGGCCGCCTGATTGACATTGACGATGCGGCCATCATCGGCCGGGTCGATCAGCAGCATGGGCGCGCTATTGGTTTGCATCAGCATTTCGTGGAAGCTGCCGTCGCGTCCGGGGTCGGCAGTCAGTGTGCTGGTGTTATCTGTCGGCAGGGCGGCTTCCAGCATGCCTTCGGCAATGATGGCCGGGCGGCCATCACCCAGTAGCAGATGGCCCAGATGGCAGCACAGCACTTGCGGGCCGTTTTCGCCTGGCAGGGTCCATACTTCCACCACCTGCTGGTATTGCAGCATGTCCGGGCTGTAGTCGCTCAGCTGTTCCAGCGCGCAGGCGGACAGATGACCACCCCGCAGGCAGGCGATGTCCTGATCGCGGGACAGCTGTCTTGCCTGCCGGTTGGCAAACAACAGTTTTCCGCTGGCTGGCAGGATGATCCAGACAGGGGTGTGCAGTGCATCCAGCAGCGCAAAGGAAGTCATGGTGTCAGGCAGGCAGCGTCAGGGTTGGGCGTGTCCATGTATGACATGGTAGTTGTCCTTTTTGCCAGCTTCAATACTATTCATGCCAAGTCATGACAAGGACATGGGTCAGGGCAGCTTGTCCAGCCCGTGTTCGACGGCAAACAGCGCGGCCTGTACCCGGCCATTGAGGCTGAGTTTGCGCAGGATATTCTGCACATGCACCTTGATGGTGCTCTCGGCCAGGTCCAGCGAGCGGGCGATTTCCTTGTTGCTGACGCCACGGCTGAGCCAGGCCAGGATTTCCCGCTCGCGCTGGGTCAGCTGCTCCACGCCGCTGCGCTTGCCCTTGCTGCTTTCGCCGCCGCGCAATTGCGACAGCAGCTTGGATGTCATTTCCGGTGACAGCACGCTGTCGCCATCCACCGCGCGGCGGATGCTGTCCAGCAGGAAGTCGGCATTGATGTTTTTCAAGAGATAACCGCGTGCGCCGGTTTTCAGGCATTCGGCCAGGTCCTCACCGTCTTCGGACACGGTAAGCATCAGCACCGCCAGCTGCGGCTGGGTGACCAGGATTTGCGCCAGCGCTTCGCGGCCGTTCATCTGCGGCATGTCGATGTCCAGCAGCACCACGTCGGGCTTCAGTTGTTCGCACAGTTTGACGCCTTCCAGGCCGTCGGCGGCTTCGCCGACGATGTCAAAGTCGCTTTGTCGTTGCAGCAGGGCCTTGAGGCCGCTACGAAACAGGGTGTGGTCGTCGACCAGCAGGATGCGGATGGTGCTCATGCGGCTTGTCTTTCGGTATGGGGTAATAACAGGCTGACTTCGGTGCCGCCGTCGCTATGGGCTTGCACGCTGATCTGGCCATGAATGCGGGCGGCGCGTTCCTGCATGATGGACAGGCCGACATGGCTGGAGCGGCGGCTGGCGACCAGGTCTTCGTCAAAGCCGCAGCCATCATCGCGTATCAGCATGCAAAAGTCGGCATCATTGCGGATTTCCACCATCACGCGGCGGGCGTGGGCATGTTTGCGCACATTGGACAGCGCTTCTTGCAGGATGAAAATCACCTGCAATTGCTGCTGCGGGTCCAGCGCCAGGCCGTTGCCGCTGAGGCTGAGCTGGGTGGGTACGCGGGCCTGTTTTTCAAAGCGGTCCAGCAAGGTGCGCACCGCATCGGCAAAGTCTTGCTTGTTGATGCGGGTGCGGAAGTTGAGCAGCAGTTCGCGCACGTCCTCATAGCATTCCTGTACACCCGCGCGGATGAAGGCCAGGTTCTCCTGTGCCTGTTCCGTTTGTCCCTCGGCCAGCGCGGCTTCCAGCATCTGGACTTGTAGATTGAGGAAGGACAGCGACTGGGCAATGCTGTCGTGCAGGCCCTGCGCCATCAGGTTGCGTTCCTCGGCCACGGCAAACTGGCGGTCGCGTGCCGCCAGGCGCTGGTTTTCCACCGCCACGCCCAGGTGGCTGCCCAGGGTCTCCAGCAAGAACTGGTCTTGCGCGGTCAATTGCGGCTGCTGGTAGAAGTACAGCGTGAAAATGCCGACGTTATTCTGGTTATGGCGGATGTGAAACACTGAAATGCTGGCAAAACCGGCACGCTGGCAGTGTTTTTCTTCCAGTTTTGGCAGTTGGTCAAAGCGGTGTATCACCGACACCGGCTGTTGCACGGCCTCACCGCACAGGCAGCCGTCGATGGGCGCGCAGTCGTCGTGTTCCAGCATGTCTTGTGGCAGGCCTTGCTGGGCAATCAGTTCCAGCCGGCCACGCTTGAAATCCACCAGCCGCACGCTGCCGGCATCGGCCCCGGTCAGCTCGATCAGCCGGGTGATGAAGCCGCTGCACATATTGTCCAGCGTGTGCGAGCCATGCAAAAAGGCCGTGACATTGTACAGGGCGGCCAACTGGCGGTTTTTTTCTTCCACCGAGCGGGTCTTGTCGGCCACTTTCTGTTCCAGCGTGGTGTAGAGGTCTTGCAGGCGGTCGGCCATCTGGTTGAAGCCGGTGGCAATGGAGGCAAACTCTTCGCTGCTGTCCACGCCCACCCGCGCATCCAGCTGGCCGTCGCGCAGTCGCAGCATGCCTTCGCCCAGGGCATTGAGCGGGCGGATCACCAGCAGGAACAGCAAGAACATCATGCTGAACGAGCCGACAATGGCCATGGCAATCAGCGCCATCTGGAAAAAGCGCAGCAAGGTGGTATTGCGCGCATTGTCTTCTTCCACCAGTTTCACCAGCCGGTCGATGCGGTTGACGAAGCTGGCAATGTCAGGCCGCTCCATCTTGCGTGGCTGGCCCGCCTGCCGGGCGGCGTTTTCCAGCAGGGGCTGCATGTCCTGTCGCCAGGCTTGCTCGATGAGCGCCACCTGCTGGTGCACGGCAGCATTGTCCGGCAAAAACAGCGGGCGGGCCGGGTCGCCCTTTTTCAGGCGCGCCAGAATGGTGGCAAATTGCTGTTCTTCATCGTGTATGGCGGTCAGCGGCGCACCTTCGCTCACTTGCAGGGCAATGTGGTAGCTGCGCATGCGCAGGCTGCCGGCGTCGTTGATGGCGGCGGCGCCGCCTTCCAGCTTCCACGACAACACCAGGGTGTAGCCGATGGAAGTCATGGCCAGCAGCAGCCAGGCGATGGTCAGCATCAGCAGTTTGGTGGACAGGCTGCGCCATTGCGGGGTCTGGTAAAGCATCATTCAGGGCGGGTCCGGTAGGGCTTAAGGCTTCAGAGGGCAGGGCCGTCTGACTGTATTCCAGCTTAACAATAATGCCTGTCCCATGTGACAGCAATTCTCCATTAGGTGGAGAAAGCCACCGTGCCGAGCGCAGTCAGACAGCCTGCTGTGGCGCGGTTTGGCGGCTGACCATCCCCCATTGTGATTAGTCCGGCTTCTCCATCTGCCGCTGTGGCCTAGCTCCTCATGCCACCTGGTGTGCTGCTATCGGTGAATATTTCCCGCGTGTGGAAAAGGGTTAAATGCCAGCTATCCCAATAGCGGAGCTTGGCATCATGGCTTCATTACGCTTCAAGCAATATGCGGTACTGGCTTCCAGCACCACTGCCTTCACCATCTGTTTCATGATCTGGATGATGTTTGCCGTGCTGGGTATTCCCATCAAGCAGCATCTGGGCCTGAACGAAACCGAATTCGGCATCCTCGCCGCCACGCCGGTGCTGTCCGGCTCGCTGGTACGGGTGCCGCTGGGCATCTGGACCGACCGTTTTGGCGGCCGCATCGTGCTGTTTATGCTGATGCTGACCTGCGTGCCCTTCATTTTCATCATGCAGTACGCCACGGCTTACTGGCAGTTCCTGGCCATCGGCCTGCTGGTGGGGCTGGCTGGCGGCGCGTTTTCGGTGGGCACGCCCTATGTGGCGCGCTGGTTCAAGCCGGAACAGCAGGGCATGGCCATGGGCGTGTTTGGTGCCGGTAATGCCGGTTCCTCGCTCACCAAGCTGGTGGCTCCCGGCATCATCGCCATCGGTGGCTGGCAGCTGGTGCCTTCGGTCTACGCCGGCATCATGCTGGTGACAGCCATCCTGTTCTGGCTGTTTTCCTATCAGGACACGGCGCATCTGGTACGCAGCAAGGCCAGCCTGGGTGCACAGCTGGCCTTGATGAAGAACCCGGCGGTGCTGCGCTACTGCCAGTACTACTCGGTAGTGTTTGGCGGCTATGTGGCGCTGGCGCTGTGGATGACCAAGTACTACGTGGGCGAGTACGGTTTTGACATCAAGCATGCGGCCTTTCTGGCGGCCTGTTTCTCCCTGCCCGGCGGCGTGCTGCGGGCGATGGGCGGCTGGCTGTCCGACCGTTTTGGCCCCTACAAGGTGACCTGGGGCGTGATGTGGACCTGCTGGGTGGCGTTTTTCATCCTGTCCTATCCGCAAACCGACTTCAGCATCACCACTACCCATGGCGTGCAAAGCTTCCATATCGGACTGGGGGTAACCCAGTTCACCCTGATGCTGTTTGGCGTGGGCATTGCCATGGCCATCGGCAAGGCCTCGGTGTTCAAGTTCATTGCCAATGAGTTTCCCGACAATATCGGCGCGGTATCCGGCGTGGTGGGCCTGGCGGGCGGCATGGGCGGTTTCCTGCTGCCCATCCTGTTTGGCGTGCTGCTGGATGTCACCGGCGTGCGCAGCAGCGCCTTCATGCTGCTGTACGGCACGGTGTGCGTGTCGCTGGTGTGGATGCATTTTTCCTTCAAGCCCGCACAGGGCAAGGCTGCACTGGCAGCCAGCAAGGCCGGCTAAGCCCGGCAACCCCATTTTTGATTGATGGCCGAGTGGCCGTCAGGGAGGACGTGATGTCACATGTACTTAACCGGTGGGAACCGGAAAACAAGGAGTTCTGGCAGCAGGAGGGCAAGGCCGTTGCCCGGCGCAATCTGTGGATATCCATCCCCGCGCTGATGCTGGCTTTTGTCATCTGGCAGGTGTGGAGCGTGGCGGTGCTGAACATGCCCAATATCGGCTTCAGCTACAGCCAGAACCAGCTGTTCTGGCTGGCGGCATTGCCGGCACTGTCCGGTGCCACTCTGCGCATTTTCTACAGCTTCATGGTGCCGATTTTCGGTGGCCGCAAATGGACCGCCATTTCCACCGCCAGCCTGCTGATTCCGGCTGTCGGCATCGGTTACGCGGTGCAGGACCCGAATACCAGCTACATCACCATGGTGGTGCTGGCCTTGCTGTGCGGCTTTGGTGGTGGCAATTTCAGCTCGTCCATGTCCAATATCAGCTTCTTTTTCCCCAAGGCGGAAAAGGGCACGGCGCTGGGGCTGAATGCCGGACTGGGTAATCTGGGCGTGTCGCTGGTGCAGTTCGTGGTGCCGCTGGTGATTACCATGGGCGTGTTCGGTGCCTTTGGCGGCGAGCCGCAAGTGTGGGTGAAGGCGGCGGTGCACAAAAAAATGTGGCTGCAGAATGCGGGTTTTGTCTGGGTGCCCTTTATTGTGCTGTCCACCATTGCCGCCTGGCTGGGCATGAACGACATCGCCTCGGCTCGCGCATCCTTTGCCGACCAGGTGGTCATTTTCAAGCGCAAGCACAATTGGCTGATGTGCTGGCTGTACATCGGCACCTTTGGTTCCTTCATCGGTTTCTCTGCCGGTTTCCCGCTGCTGATGAAAGGCCAGTTCCCGGATGTGGACCCCACCAGATACGTGTTCTACGGCCCGCTGGTGGGCGCGTTGGCGCGTCCGGTAGGCGGCTGGCTGGCGGACAAGATTGGCGGTGCCAAGGTGACCCAGGCGGTATTCCTGCTGATGATGCTGGCGGTGGGCGGCGTGCTGGTGTTCTTGCCGCATGCAGGCCAGGGCGGCAGTTTCCAGGGCTTTTTTGCCATGTTCCTCTGCCTGTTTGCGCTGACCGGTGTGGGTAACGGTTCCACCTTCATGCAGGTGCCGGTGATCTTCCTCACCCTGCATCAGCGCCTGGCCGGCAAGGGCGAGGCGGTACAAAAGCAGGCACAGGCCGATGCCACGCGTGAAGCGGCTGCCGTGCTGGGCTTCTCCGGTGCCATTGGTGCTTATGGCGGTTTCTTCATTCCCAAGAGCTATGGCACCTCCATTTCCATGACCGGTGGCGTGGAGGCTGCACTGTACGCCTTCATCCTGTTCTACGCCAGCTGCGTGCTGATCAACTGGTGGTTCTACGCGCGCAAAAACGCGGAAATGCCTTGCTGAGTGCTCCTTGCATCCAGCCGCAACACAAGCGCCCCACGCGGGCGCTTTTTTCATGTCCTCGGGTGACGGAGTAGGGCGAGCTACTCCTTATGGTCTAGCGCGTCTCCTCACTCTGCGCATGGGCTTTTCCTCTAGTGGCGAATGGGCGTCGTTGTTGCCCGGACTTAATCTGTCCAGCGTAAGCAATGTCTGCGCGGCGCGGCCGCGGCACCGCATCTGGCGGTAAAAACTCGGAGGCAAGATGAGCCACTTTCTGGACAGACTGAATTTCCTTGGCAAGGTGAAATCCACCTTTGCCGATGGCCATGGCGCGGTGGTGAATGAAGACCGCCAGTGGGAAGACGCCTATCGCCAACGCTGGCAGCACGACAAGATCGTGCGTTCCACCCACGGGGTGAACTGCACCGGCTCCTGTAGCTGGAAGGTGTATGTCAAGAACGGGCTGATTACCTGGGAAACCCAGCAGACCGACTACCCGCGCACCCGGCCGGACCTGCCCAATCACGAACCGCGCGGCTGCCCGCGTGGCGCTTCGTACAGCTGGTATGTGTACTCGGCCCAGCGGGTGAAATACCCGATGATCCGTGGCCGTCTGGCCAAGCTGTGGCGCGAGGCGCGCAAGAGCATGGGCCCGGTTGAAGCCTGGGAGCACATCAGCCAGAACCCGGAACTGGCCAAGCAGTACAAGAGCAAGCGCGGCCAGGGCGGTTTTGTGCGTGCCAACTGGGATGAAGCCAACGAAATCATCGCGGCTTCCAATGCCTACACCATCAAGAACTACGGCCCGGACCGTGTGGTGGGCTTCTCGCCGATTCCGGCCATGTCCATGGTGTCCTACGCCGCGGGCAGCCGTTACCTCAGCCTGATCGGCGGCGTGCCGCTGTCCTTCTACGACTGGTATTGCGACTTGCCGCCGGCCAGCCCGCAAATCTGGGGCGAGCAGACCGACGTGGCCGAATCGGCCGACTGGTACAACTCCACCTACCTGATGGTGTGGGGCTCCAACATCCCGATGACCCGTACCCCAGACGCCCACTTTTATACCGAAGTGCGCTACAAGGGCACCAAGACCGTGGCCGTTTCCAGTGACTTTGGCGAAATGGCCAAGTTCGGCGACATCTGGCTGGCCCCGAAGCAGGGCACCGATGCCGCACTGGCCATGGCCATGGGCCATGTCATCTTCAAGGAATTCCACCTGGACAAGCCGTCGGCCTACTTCACCGACTACATCCGCCGCTACACCGACATGCCGATGCTGGTGACGCTGCGCAAGGATGGCGAACACTATGTGCCGGACTACTTCCTGCGTGCCAGCCATCTGGCAAACAAGCTGAACGAAGACAACAACCCGGAATGGAAGACCCTGGTATTCGACGAAACCAGTGGCGACATCGTGGCTCCCACCGGTTCCATCGGCTTCCGCTGGGGCCAGAGCGGCAAGTGGAACCTGCAACAGCATGACAGCAGCACTGGCCGCGAGGTATCGGCCCGTCTGTCCCTGATTGAAAACCGTGACGAAGTAGTTGGCGTTGGCTTCCCGTATTTCGGGGCCGAACACGAAGAACTGCTTACCCGTAACGTACCGGCCCGCAAGGTGGTGCTGGCTGATGGCAGCACCGCACTGGTGGCCACGGTATTCGACCTGATGGCAGCCAACTACGGTATCGACCGTGGCCTGGGCGGCGGCAATGTCACCAACGACTACATGGCCGACGTACCGTACACCCCGGCCTGGCAGCAAAAGCACACCGGCGTGAAGCCGGAAATGGTAATCCAGGTAGCGCGCGAATTCGCCCAGAACGCCGACCAGACCCATGGCAAGTCCATGGTGATTGTCGGTGCCGCGCTGAACCACTGGTATCACATGGACATGAGCTACCGCGGCATCATCAATATGCTGATGCTGTGTGGCTGTATCGGCCAGAGCGGTGGTGGCTGGTGCCACTATGTGGGCCAGGAAAAACTGCGTCCGCAAACCGGTTGGGCTCCGCTGGCCTTTGCTGGCGACTGGGTACGTCCGTCACGCCAGATGAACGGCACCAGCTTCTTCTATGCCCATACCAGCCAGTGGCGGCATGAAAAGCTGGGCATTAATGAAATCCTGTGCCCGACTGCCGACGGCAAGATGGCCAACATGAGCCTGATTGACTACAACGCCAAGGCCGAACGCATGGGCTGGCTGCCGTCCACCCCGCAGCTGACCACCAACCCGCTGGACATCACCCGCGCCGCCAAGGCCGCTGGCAAGGATGCCATCCCGTTTGCCGTGGACAGCCTGAAAAACGGCACGCTGGACATGTCCTGCAACGACCCGGACAACCCGAAGAACTTCCCGCGCAATATGTTTGTGTGGCGTTCCAATATCCTGGGCAGCTCCGGCAAGGGCCACGAATACTTCCTCAAATATCTGCTGGGCACCCAGAACGCAGTGATGGGCAATGAGGAAGACTGCATCAAGCCGACCGAAATCACCGTGCGTCCGGCGGTGGAAGGCAAGCTGGACCTGCTGGTGGTGCTGGACTTCCGCATGTCCACCACCTGCCTGTACGGCGACATCGTGCTGCCGACCGCTACCTGGTACGAGAAGGACGACCTCAACACCTCCGACATGCACCCCTTCATCCACCCGCTGTCCGAAGCCGTACAGCCGCTGTGGCAGGCCAAGTCGGACTGGGAAATCTACAAGGGCTTTGCCAAGAAGATTTCCGAAATCGGCAAGGACTACCTGGGCGTGCAGCAGGACCTGGTGCTCACCCCGCTGATGCATGACACCCCGCAGGAACTGGGCCAGCCGTTTGACCCGCGTGACTGGAAGAAGGGCGAGTGCGAACCGGTGCCGGGCAAGACCATGCCGGCCATGACGGTGGTAGAGCGCGACTACGGCGCCATCTACGACAAGTTCACCTCCATCGGCCCGCTGCTGGAAAAAGTGGGCAATGGCGGCAAGGGCATCAGCTGGAAAACCGGCCACGAAGTGGACGTGCTGCGCGGCCTGAACCATACCGTGGCCGAGGGCGCAGGCAAGGGCCAGCCACGGCTTAATACCGCCATCGACGCGGCCGAGATGATTCTGACCCTGGCCCCGGAAACCAACGGCCATGTGGCGGTAAAAGCCTGGGAAGCCTTGTCCAAGGTAACCGGTATCGACCACACCCATCTGGCACTGCCGCGCGAGCATGACAGCATCCGCTTCCGCGACGTGCAGGCGCAGCCGCGCAAGATCATTTCCTCTCCCACCTGGTCTGGCCTGGAAAGCGAAGAAGTCAGCTACAACGCCGGCTACACCAATGTGCACGAGCTGATTCCATGGCGCACCATCACCGGCCGCCAGCAGTTCTATCAGGATCACCAGTGGATGCGTGCTTTTGGTGAAGGTCTGTGCGTGTTCAAGCCGCATGTGGACCTGAAAACCACCCAGGCCATCCTGGGCAAGAAGTCCAATGGCAACCACGAGCTGGTGCTCAACTTCATCACCCCGCACCAGAAATGGGGCATCCACAGTACCTATTCGGACAACCTGCGCATGCTGACGCTGTCGCGTGGCGGCCCGCATGTATGGGTATCGGAAGTGGACGCCAAAAAGGCTGGCATCGTCGACAACGACTGGATCGAAGTATTCAACGTCAACGGCACGCTGACCGCCCGTGCGGTGGTATCGCAACGCGTACCGGAAGGCATGACGCTGATGTACCACGCCCAGGAAAAAATCGTGAACGTGCCGGGTGCGGAAACCAGCGGCAAGCGCGGCGGCATCCACAACTCGGTGACCCGTGCGGTTACCAAGCCGACGCACATGATTGGCGGTTACGCCCAGCTGTCCTGGGGCTTCAACTACTACGGCACGGTGGGTGCCAACCGTGACGAATTCGTCATCGTGCGCAAGATGAAAAAAGTGGATTGGCTGGACCAAGTAGCACAGCCCGCAGGAGATACCAAATGAAAATCCGTGCACAAATCGGCATGGTGCTGAACCTGGACAAGTGCATTGGCTGCCATACCTGTTCAGTCACCTGCAAGAACGTCTGGACCAGCCGCGACGGTGTGGAATACGCCTGGTTCAACAATGTGGAAAGCAAACCCGGCGTCGGCTACCCCAAGGACTGGGAAAACCAGGAAAAATGGCAGGGCGGCTGGGAACGCAAGCCCAATGGCAAGCTGGTGCCCAAGCAGGGCGGCAAGATGCGCATTCTGGCCAATATCTTTGCCAACCCCAACCTGCCGTCCATTGACGACTACTACGAGCCTTTCACCTTCGATTACGAGCACTTGCAGAACGCGCCGGAAATGCAGACCCCGCCGACGGCCCGCCCGGTATCGGTGCTGACCGGCAAGAAGATGGACAAGATCGAATGGGGCCCCAACTGGGAAGACGACCTGGGCGGCGAGTTCTCCAAGCGCAGCAAGGATGCCCTGTTTGAAGGCATCCAGAAGGAAATGTACTCGGCCTTCGAGAACACCTTCCTGATGTATCTGCCGCGCCTGTGCGAACACTGCCTGAACCCGGCCTGTGTCGCCTCCTGCCCGTCCGGCTCCATCTACAAGCGCGAAGACGACGGCATCGTGCTGATCGACCAGGACAAGTGCCGTGGCTGGCGCATGTGCGTGTCCGGCTGCCCGTACAAGAAAATTTACTACAACTGGACCAGTGGCAAGGCCGAAAAGTGCATCTTCTGCTATCCGCGTATCGAAGCTGGTCAGCCCACCGTGTGCTCGGAAACCTGCGTAGGCCGCATCCGCTACCTGGGCGTGCTGCTGTACGACGCCGACCGCATCGAAGCCGCTGCCAGCGTGGAAGACCCGAAGAGCCTGTACGAAGCGCAGCTGGGCGTGTTCCTCGATCCGAACTCGCCGGAAATCCAGGCCGAGGCCCGCAAGCAGGGCATTCCGGAAGCCTGGATCAGCGCCGCGCAGAATTCGCCGGTGTACAAGATGGCCATGGAATGGAAAGTAGCCTTCCCGCTGCATCCGGAATACCGCACCCTGCCCATGGTGTGGTACATCCCGCCGCTCTCTCCCATCCAGAGCGCGCTGGAAAACGGCCTGATCGGTGACAACGGCATCATCCCGGACGTGAAAGACCTGCGCATCCCCATCCGCTATCTGGCCAACCTGCTGACCGCAGGCAAGGAGGAGCCGGTGGTGAGCGCACTGGAAACCATGGTGGCCATGCGTCGTTACATGCGCAAAAAGAGCGTGGAGAAGGTGAGCGACCCGGCCACCCTGCGCGGTACGCATCTGAAACCGGCCCAGGTGGAAGAAATGTACCAGGTGATGGCGATTGCCAATTACGAAGACCGCTTCGTGATTCCGTCCAGCCACAAGGAAATGGTGGAAAACACCTTCGACGACAAGGCCAGCTGTGGCTTCACCTTCGGCAATGGCTGCTCCGGCGGCACGTCCGAATCCAGCCTGTTTGGCAAGAAGAAGGCCACCCCCATCGTGTTCCACGACATGCGGCGCGACCGCAAGGCCAACGCCGGGAGCTAAGCCATGAACCAGTCATTGTTCAAGATTGCCTCGGCCCTGCTGTGCTATCCGGAGCCCGAGTTGCTGGCGGCGCTGGATGACATCCGCAGCGCGCTGCAGGCTACGCCAACGGCAGCCAGCATGCTGGAACCGCTGCTGGCGCAGCTGGAGGGCAGCGATCTGATCGCGCTGCAGGAAGGCTATGTGCAGACTTTCGACCGCAGCCCGTCGCACTCGCTGCACCTGTTCGAGCATGTTCATGGCGAGGATCGCGCCCGCGGTCAGGCCATGGTGGACCTGATGGAAGAGTACAAGGCCCACGGTTTCGAGCCGGTCTGCGCCGAGCTGCCCGACTACGTGCCGCTGTTCCTGGAGTTCCTGTCGCAGTGCGAGGCAGAAGAGGGCAGCCGCCTGCTGGGCGATGCGGTGCATGTGCTGGGCCATATCGCCGGCAAGCTGCGCGAATCGTCCTCGCCCTATGCCGGGGTGCTTGACTTGCTGGTATGGCTGTCGCCGGTGGCACCGGAGCCGCTGACCGTACCGCCCATCCGCGACATGGACGAACTGCTGGAAACCTTTGGCCCCGGTGCGGATGGCAGCGAGCCCTTGCTCAAGCCCGCCATGCCGGCCATAGCTCCGGTCAATTTCTACCCGTCGCGACCCGGCGCCTGAATCTGCCCGTTCCCGGCCCGCGCTGTCATGGGCTGGCCGGAACAGCAAGGAGAGAGATATGGACTATCTGCATCAATTCGTTTTCGGGATTTATCCCTACATCGCGCTCAGCATCTTTTTGCTGGGCAGCCTGATGCGCTTTGAGCGCGAACAGTACAGCTGGAAGAGCGAATCCTCCCAGCTGGTGTATCGCGGCAATCTGCGCCTGGGCAACATCCTGTTCCACATCGGTGTGCTGGGCCTGTTCTTCGGCCATCTGGTGGGCCTGCTGACTCCGTTGTCGGTATGGGAAGCACTGGGCGTCACCCACAGCTTCAAACAGGTATTTGCCATGACGGCCGGTGGCATCATGGGTTCGCTGGGCCTGATCGGCCTGCTGATCCTGCTGCATCGCCGCCTGAGCAACCAGCGTCTGGCCGCCAACACCACCTGGCGCGACAAGCTGGTACTGCTGTGGCTGCTGGCCACGCTGGTACTGGGCCTGTGCACCATCGCCGTGTCCGCCCAGCATCTGGATGGCCACGAAATGGTACTGCTGATGACCTGGGCACAGCATGTCGTCACCTTCCGAGGCGATGCTGCGCAGTACATCGTGGCTGCGTCCCCCATCTTCAAACTGCACCTGTTCATGGGGATGAGCGTGTTCGTCATCTTCCCCTTTACCCGTCTGGTGCATGTATGGAGCGGCTTTGGCGCGCTGGCCTATCTGGGCCGCGCCTGGCAGCTGGTGCGCCCGCGTGCCTGATGTCTGTATCCGGATTTTTGCTTGACCAAGGCCCTGCGGGGCCTTTTTTCATGGACTTCCTGTTCTGCAAGGAGGTGGGCTGCTATACCGGAAAATCTGTAGCAGTAGCTGCTTGCCTGCTGGTGTTGTCTGTCAGTCCACGTTCACCGTGCTGTCAGACTGGCATGTTAAAACAGGCCTGCTGCAGCAGCCGGATGAAATGATCAGTACCTGCCGTCGGTCAGCACTGCTGGCTAGGTCGATGGCATGAATGCTGTTAGTATTTGATCGAATCAATGAATACAGCTGTTCTTTTGATTTGAAAATATCGGGGAAGGTCTGCGGCTTGCTGTACCAATCCGGCATTGAACACGCTGTATGGCTTGGGCTTTCCCAGTGCCAGCACGCTACTGTCAGCTGTTCTTGCCAGCTTGTTACCTGCTGCATGCACGCTTTGCCTGACCCGCCATGTTGTGTCGCCAGTCGACAGACTGACGGCTTGTTGTCCAGCAGAGCCATTACCATGAACAGCAATTACAAAGCCACCGAGGCGGACTACTACCATTACATGCGCGGCAGGTTGTTCAGGCCGGTGGTGTTTCTGGAGAGCGCCGGCATCGTCTTCATCATTGCCAGCTTTGTCATGAACCCCTATCTGGCTGCCGGACTGGGCAATACCGAAGCCATGCTGCTGGCTGCCATCATCCTGGTGGGACTGGTCAAGGCCCTGTCGCCCAGCGTGCTGGTATGGCGTGCCGGAACCATTGCCTATGCGGTATTGCTGACCCTGATTTTTGCGCTGGAAGTAAAAAGCATGGCCGGTCCGGGCGATCCCTTCATCATTCCCATCATCATTACCATCTGGTTTTACAATTCCTTTGTCACCCCCTCCAGGCACGACTGCCTGGCCATTCTCAGCTTTACCGGTGCCTCAGCCTTTTACATCTGCGGCCTCGGGCCGGCAGCCAGCATGTCGCCCGCCTTGTTTGCCTTGCTGGCTTTCGGGGTGTTCGTGGTGGCCATCACGCTGAACCGGACCATGCAGCACAATATGTACTCCATGTTCTTCATGCAGGACGAATTCCGCCGTCTGGCCGAAATCGATCCGCTGACCCGCATTCCCAACCGGCGTTCGCTGTTTGCCCGGCTGAATGAACGCGCACCGGCCGGCAAGGGCCAGCACTGGTTCTGGGTGCTGATTGACCTGGATGACTTCAAGCAGATCAACGACAGCCACGGCCATGCCGTGGGGGACCAGGTACTGGTGTGCTTTGCCGACTTGCTGGAGCAGCTGAGCAAGCCTGCCTATCTGGGTCGTATTGGTGGTGAAGAGTTCGGCTTGCTGTTGAGCCGTCATTCAGTGGCGGAGGTGGGCCAGCTGCTGGAGCAATTGCAAGCCGCCTGTGCCGAAGCAAGGTCCGGCAGTGTGGGTTTCAGCTTCAGCGCGGGCGTGGCGGTATTTTCCGAGGGCATGGCCACCAACGAGGTACTGCGCGCGGCGGACCAGGCCATGTATGCGGCCAAGCGCATGGGCAAGCGTCGGGTGGTGTTTGCTGGTGATCTGGCGGAAACCTCCCTGACAGTCTGAGCGCAACAGGCTTCAGCCTGCATCCCTTGATTCAAGCGCAAGATGCAAGGTGCCAGCGCCAGTCATCTGCGCGATAATCGCGCCAGCGCGGCACCGTTGGCCGCATGGCCGGAGCAAACATGCAGCAGGTGGTGGAACACGCATTCGAGATTGCCTTGCCGGCGGATTATCACGCCGCCAGTGTGCTGGCCTATCATGGCCGCGACCCGGCAGGCCCGGCCGAACGGCTGCAAGAGCAGCACCTGCGCAAAGGCGTGCTGCTGCAGGGGGCTGCGGTGGAGTTGCAGCTGCGTTTCAGCCCGGACCGCTTGCTGGTCAGGGTATGTGGTGCGGCCAGTCATGACTGGCCTGCCTTGTTGCCGCAGGTTCAGCAGGCGGTGCGCCGCATGGCCGGGCTGGATGGCCAGCGCGATGCCTGGATGACATTGGCCCGCCAGCAGCCGGATGCCGCCCGCCTGCTGGCAGGCAAACCCGCACTGTGGCTGCCACTGACAGCTGAACCGTTTGAAGCCTTGTGCTGGGCCATCATCGGCCAGCAGATCAACCTGTCCTTTGCCACAGCGCTCAGGCGCAGCCTGATTCAGCTGGCGGGTGTGCCGATTGCCGGTAGTGACTTGCTGGCCCACCCCGGCCCGGCCCAGGTGGCCGCACTGTCTGCCGAACAGCTGACGGCGCAGCGTTTTTCCCGTTCCAAGGCCAGCTACCTGCTGGGTGCTGCGCGGGCAGTACTGGATGGCAGCCTGCCGCTGTACGCGCTGCCCGGCCTTGCTGCGGCCGAAGCGGAGCGCCAACTGCTGTCCCTGCATGGTGTGGGGCCGTGGACGGCGCGTTATGTGATGCTGAGGGGGCTGGGTCTGGCCGATTGTGCGCCGATTGGCGACAGTGGCCTTGCCACCGCCTTGCAGCGTTTTCATGCGCTGCCGGCCCGGCCCGATGCCCGCCAGACCGAGCAGCTGATGCAAGTCTTTTCCCCTTGTCGCAGCCTGGCCACCCTGCATTTGTGGGCCAGCCTGACGGAGCATGCATGAAACCCGAGATACCCGATCTGTTCAGCCAGGATGCGCCTGACGTGTCCGGCCTGTCCATGCCCGCTGCACGCGCCGCCGCGCCATTGTTTGCCCAGGGCAGTTTGTGGGATGGCCAAGGCGGTACGACCCACCCAGCGTCCGCCAGTCCGCAAGCAGAAGAGGACAGCATGACGGCCCTGAGCGTGCCGCCCAATGCTGCCTGCCACGGCGTGGTGGATACCCGCTTCGGCCCCGCCATGGTGTGGCTGGACTTGCAAGGCCGCCTGTTGCGGCTGGATTTTCATCTGGAACAGGAAATGCAGCGGGCGGTGTTGTCCGGCAGCCGGCGTGACGATGCCGCGGTGGCCGCAGTGGCGCGCCAGCTGCATGAATACCAGCGCGGTGAGCGGCGCAGTTTTGATATTCCGCTGGCCGCGCATGGCACGGACTTCCAGCAGGAAGTGTGGGCCGCGCTGTGCCGGATTCCCTACGGCCAGACCATGAGCTATGGCGAACTGGCACTGGCGCTGGGCAAGCCCGGTGCTGCCCGCGCGGTGGGGCGGGCCAATGCGACAAACCCGATTGCGCTGATCGTGCCATGCCACCGGGTGCTGGGGGCGGATGGCAGCCTCACCGGCTATGCCGGCGGCCTGCCGCTGAAAGCCGCCTTGCTGCGCTTTGAGCAGGAAAACACCGTACCCGGCCTGTTTGCTGGCTGAGGCAGCGCCTTACAGCAAGGGCCCAAGCATGGCGACCGCATTGTTCCACAGTCGTCGCCATAGCGGCCAGGCGCTTACCTGTTCCGGGCTTGCCAGGCTGCAATGCTGCAGGTATTGCTGCTGCCGCTGGCGCAAGGCCGTGGTGAGTTCCCGGTCGTGGCACAGCAGATTGTTTTCGTAGTTCAGCTCGAAACTGCGCCGGTCCAGATTGGCCGAGCCGATCAGGCAGAGGTCTTCGTCCACCGTCAGCAACTTGCTGTGCAGCAAGCCACCGTGATATTCGGCAATCACCACACCGGCGGCCAGCAGCTCGGCGTAATAGCTGCGGCTGGCGGCGCTCACCACCAGCGAATCGTTGCGGGCTGGCAGTTGCAAGGTGGTGGTCACCCCGCGCTGGGCCGCAGCGCACAGTGCCGATTGCAAGGCCTCGTCCGGCACATAGTAGGGGGTGGTGATGGTCAGGCTGCGCTGTGCGCTGTACATCAGCGCGACAAACAGTTCCGGCATGGCCGAATGGCGCGCGGTGGGGCCGGTGCCTATCACCTGGGCCAGCACGCCGGGACCTGAACTGTCCCGTGGTGGCAGTGGCGTGGCGCTCAAGAGCGGTAGCAGGTCTTCGTGGGTGGCCAGCATCCAGTCAGTGGCAAACAGCCGCTGCATCTGCTGTACCACCGTGCCTTCCACCCTGATCACCGCATCCACCCACGGGGCAAAGCGCGGCTTGATGCGGAATTCCGGGTCGGCACAGTTCTGGCTGCCGCAGTAGCCGGTGTAGTGGTCTATCACCACGATCTTGCGGTGATTGCGCAGGTCTATCCGCCCGCTGAACGGGCGCAGCAAGGGGTTGCCCACCGGCAGGGCTGCCGCCGCTTTCACGCCGGCGTCTTTCATCTGCTGCCACAGGGCGGAGCGCAACAGCAGGCGCGAACCCACATCATCCACCAATACCCGACAGCTGAGGCCTCGATGCGCGGCGCGCATGAGGGCCTGGGCTACCCGGCTGCCGTTGTTATCCGGTAGCCAGATATAAAAAAGAAGATGCACATGCTGCTGCGCGGCATCAATGTCCGCCACCAGACAGTCTATGGTGCTGTTGCTGTCAGCCTGCAATGCGGCCCGGTTATCCGCGCTGGGAGCAAAGCCGCTGATGGACTGGCCCACGCGAAACAGCTGCGCCGCAGTGGGGGATAGCGTGCTTAAGGGGACTGTCTGCGGCAAGGCGGGCAGGGCAGGCAGCCGCTGCTGGATGCGCGCCAGCCTGGCCATGCGGCGGCGGCCTATGCTTACTTCACCCAGCAGCAGATAGGCCAGCATGCCTAGCACCGGCATGGTGGCGACGACTACGGTCCAGGCTACCCGTGCGGCCGGGTCGCGGTTGGGGCGCAGCAGCACGCGCATGATCAGCAGCAGTTGCAGGCTGACATGCAGCAGGACGATGAGGGTGGCGGAGGCAGGCATGCCTTCCATCATGCCAGAGCCTGGCCGGCAGCGTCCAAAGCGCATGGCGGCCTGCATTGACGTCGCCATGGGCGCTGCACACAATGGCGGCTCACAGCAGGAGGGCGGAATATGGGTAGAGCAGGGGGCAAGGGCCGGCAGCTGGAGGTGGGCGGGCGCATCATTCATGTGCATCGCTTGCCGCTGAAACTGGGGCACGACATCTACCACGTGGCCATGACCATGAGCTGGCCGCAGTTTTACGTGGCCATTGCCGCGCTGTTTTTTGTGCTCAACATGCTGTTTGCCAGCTTGTACCAGCTGGGCGAGGCCAGCATTGCCAACCAGTTTCCGCGCGATTTCTGGGGCGCGTTTTTCTTCAGCGTGGAAACCCTGGCTACCGTGGGTTACGGCGACATGCACCCGCAAACGGTGTACGCCCACATCATCAGCATGCTGGAAATTTTCATCGGCATGATGAGCCTGGCGCTGGTGACCGGCGTTACCTTTGCCCGTTTTTCCCTGCCGCGCTCGCGCATCGTGTTTGCCCGGAATCCGGTCATCCGCCAGATGGATGGCGTGCCGGTGCTGATGCTGCGGGCCGCCAATGCCCGGCAGAATGTCATCGTGGATGCCACCGCCCAGCTGCATGTCCTGTTTGATACCGTCAGCCGCGAGGGCACCCGCCTGCGCCGCCTGCACGACCTCAAGCTGCAACGCCAGCACCATCCCATGTTCGTGCTCAGCTGGACGCTGATGCATGTGATCGACGAGCACAGCCCGCTGTACGGGCTGGATGCGGATGCGCTGACCGGCTTGCATGCCGGATTCATTCTGTCCATCAGCGGCAGCGATGAAATCACCCGCCAGAGCATGGCCTCACGCCATGTGTTCCGTCACGACGACATCCGCTGGAACCACCAGTACCAGGACTTGCTGTACACCGATGAACAGGGCGAAGACCACGTAGATTTCGGCCTGCTGCACGCCATCTCCCCCATGCCCGCCAGCCCGTCACAGCAGGATGCTCCCGGCATGTGATTCCCCGCAGCCTTGCTTCCGCTACAATGACACGGCCTGTCGCTCAGGACGGTCGGCCTCGATGCCGACTGCCAATAACAGCGGCGGTCCACCGGGCCAGCCGCATCAGGAAGTGAAGGAAAATTCATGGCGGGAGCCAGTCTGTTAACCTTGATTGATGATATTGCCACCGTGCTGGACGATGTGGCGGCCATGACCAAAGTGGCCGCGCGCAAGACCGCCGGGGTGCTGGGGGATGACCTGGCGCTGAATGCCGAGCAAGTGGCCGGCGTACGCGCCGAACGCGAATTGCCGGTGGTATGGGCCGTGGCGCGCGGTTCCTTGCGCAACAAGGCCATCCTGGTACCGCTGGCACTTGCACTCAGCGCCTTTGCGCCGTGGGCAGTGATGCCCTTGCTGATGCTGGGCGGGGTTTATCTTTGCCTGGAGGGCATGGAAAAGCTGGCGCATCCGCTGCTGCACGGCAAGGAAGAAGATGCCGCCCATGATGCCGAACTGGACGCCATGCTGGCCGACCCGGCCATCGACCTGCTGCAGGTCGAAGCGGAAAAAGTAAAGGGTGCCATCCGGACCGATTTTGTCCTGTCGGCGGAAATCATCGCCATCACGCTGGGCACGGTGGCATCGGCCGCCTTTAGCTCGCAACTGGTGGTGCTGGTGGGCGTGGCCTTGATCATGACCGTAGGCGTATATGGTTTTGTCGGCCTGCTGGTGAAGCTGGACGATATCGGCCTGTTCCTGCTGCGCCGTGGCGGTGCCATCAACAGCCTGATCGGACGCGGGCTGATCCAGGGCATGCCCTGGCTGATGAAGGCACTGGCGGTGATTGGCACCGTGGCCATGTTCATGGTGGGTGGCGGCATCATCAGCCATGGCTGGCCCTGGTTGCACCACGCCATCGAAGGCCTGGTACACCCGCTGTCGCACCTGCCGGGTGTCGGCGCTTTGGCCCGCCTGCTGTTGCCCGCCATTCTGGATGTGCTGGTGGGCATGGTGGCCGGTACGCTGGCGCTGGGCCTGCTGCTGTCCTGGCAGCGCCTGCGCCGCTGATTCAGCTGCGTGTGTGTGGCAGTGGCAGTTTGCTGGTGTGCTTGATGGCGTCCAGGATGATGGTGGATTTCACGCTGCGCACCAGTGACAGCTGCATCAGCCGGTTCATCACAAAGCGCGACAGCGAGGGCAGGTCCTCCACCACGATGCGCAGCAGGTAATCGGCCTCACCCGCGGTGGCATAGCACTCCAGCACTTCCGGCAGCGCGTGGATGGCCTGGGCAAATTCGCGCAAGGCGCTTTCGTTGTGCCGCTCCAGGCTGACATGGGCAAAGGCCATCACCGACAGGCCTATCCGGTCCGGCAGGATATTCACCTGATAGCCCTGTACCACCCCGTTTTCTTCCATGCGTTGCAGGCGACGGCCTATCTGCGATGCCGACAGCGGAATCTCTTGTGCCAGTTTCTGGTGCGTGCTGCGTGCATCCTGCTGCAAGGCTTGCAGGATTTGCCAGTCAAAGCGGTCCAGTTCCATTTTTGCTTATTTCCTGCGTGAATTGACGGTTTTGTGCGGGAAGTATGCAAAAAAATTGCCTTATTGGCAAAACTTGCGGACCTGCCGCAGGCGCGGGCTTCTACACTGAAGACATCCCCACCTACCGGATGTGCCGCCATGAACGAGCGCAGCGATTTTGTCGTTCCCGACATCACCACCCGCAAAAATCTGGGCCTGACCCACGATGCGGCCGATTACACCCTGCCGCAGCCGCTGGAGCGTTACAGCGCGGCCGACCACGCCACCTGGGCCACGCTATACCAGCGCCAATGCGCGATGCTGCCGGGGCGGGCCTGTGACGAGTTCATGCAGGGCTTGCAGCAGCTGGAAGTGGACGCCGACCAGGTGCCGGACTTTGCCGTGCTCAACCAGAAGCTGCTGGCGGCCACCGGCTGGCGCATTGTGGCGGTGCCGGGGCTGATTCCGGATGATGTGTTTTTCGAGCATCTGGCCAACCGCCGCTTTCCGGTGACCTGGTGGCTGCGCGAACCACACCAGCTGGACTACCTGCAAGAGCCGGACGTGTTTCATGACCTGTTCGGCCATGTCCCGCTGCTGATGAACCCGGTGTTTGCCGATTACCTGCAAGCCTATGGCCAGGGTGGCATCAAGGCCAAGCACCTGGGCTTCCTGCCGGTGCTGGCGCGCTTGTACTGGTACACGGTGGAGTTCGGCCTGATCAACACCCCGCAGGGCATGCGCATTTACGGTGCCGGCATCGTGTCCAGCAAGTCCGAGTCGCAATATTGCCTGGATAGTGCCAGCCCCAACCGTGTGGGTTTTGACCTGCAACGGCTGATGCGTACCCGCTATCGCATTGACACCTTCCAGAAAACCTATTTCGTCATCGACAGCTTCCAGCAGCTGTTTGATGCCACGGCGGTGGACTTCACCCCCATCTACCAGCAGTTGTTGCAACAGCCGGTACTGGGTGCCGGGGACATCGCCCCGGACGACAAGGTATTCCAGCGTGGCAATCGCGAAGGCTGGGCGGACACCGACGACCTGTAATCAGCTGCCGGTTTTGCCAGCCATGAAATGACAAGGGCCAGCGCCGTGACGGCAGCTGGCCCTTGTCATGTACCGCGTAGGGTCAGTGGGCCGCTTCCACCCGGTTGCGGCCGGTGCGCTTGGCGCGGTACAGCGCCTGGTCTGCACTCTTGATCAGCGCTTCCACCGACTTGTGCTGTGCCTGGTTTTCCGCCACGCCAATGCTCACCGTCAGCGACAGCGACAGCCCGGCCGTCACCAGATTGCGGCTGGCCAGCGTGGCACGGATGCGCTCGGCCACCTGGATGGCGGTATCCAGCCGGGTATCGGGCAGGATGATGAGGAATTCCTCACCGCCAAAGCGGCAGATGATGTCGGTACGTCGGCAGAACAGCCGCAGGATGCCGGCAAATTGCTGCAGGATGTTATCGCCCACATCGTGGCCGTGTTCATCGTTCACCACCTTGAAGTGGTCGATATCCAGCATCAGTGCCGACAAGGGCTGTTGCGCCAGCCGCGCTTCTTCCCAGATTTGCGGCAGATAGCGCATGGCATAGTGACGGTTGTACAGGCCGGTGAGGCCGTCGGTCTGGGCCGCTTCCTGTGCCAGCCGGTTATCGATGGACAGCTCTTCCAGATGACGGCGCAGGCGGGCCTGTTCCTGGCGCAGGTTCTGCTGTTCCAGAATGATGCGCTGTCCGGCCTTGAGCCGGGCTTGCAGGATGCGCGGCGGTATCGGCTTGCTGATGAAGTCGTCCGCGCCGCTGCTGAATACGGCAGCCAGATTGTCTTCGTCATCCAGAATGGTCAGCACGATGATGTACAGCTGCCGCCCGTCCGGCAGGGCGCGCAGGCGGCGGATCAGCTCCATGCCGTCCATTTCCGGCATGGCGAGGTCGGTAATCACCAGTTGCGGCGGCTGTTTTTGCACCAGCTCGAATGCTTCCTGACCGTTGGCGGCAACATCCACCTGATGGCCGAGGATCTGCAGCAGCCGCTGCAGCATCATGCGCTGGCTGGCTTCATCCTCCACCACCAGGATATGCAGCGGTGGCAGTTCTTCTTCCGCACCTGCGGGTTCAGCTGGTGCAGGCTGGCGGCGCTCCAGCAGCGAGAAGGACTCCTGCCTTGGCGTGCTGATGGACAGCTGGGCGCTCCAGTCGCGCCATTCCTGCACCACCTCGTCGCACAGCCTTGGAAAATGCGTCGGGTCCACTTCCAGCCGGCAGGCCTGCTTTTTCAGTTCTTCATAGCCATGTGCCCGGGCCTGGCCTTCCAGCAGGCAGACATCGGCCAGACGGCTGGCCAGATGCAGGCACAATGCCAGCCTGCCGGCACGTGAGTGTTCCGCCACATCCACCGGCGGCAGGTCTTCATGCTGGCGCACGGCATCGCAGAACATGCCTGGCAGGCCCCAGTCGCGCAACAGGGCGCCAGCAATGTCCAGGTGGTGGTAGCCGAAGCGGCTTTCTTCCTCGCGTGTCATCCCCCGTGCATAAGGGTTGCCCTGCGCCTGGATCAGTGCGCCATACTCGACCGGATGCAGGGTGGCCATGGCCAGCTGGCCAATGGAGGAGAGGATGCCGATGGTAAACAGCTCGCCTGGCGGCGCAATGCGCAACTGCTGACCCAACAGCTGCATGGCTGCACCACAGGCCAGCGCACGCGACCAGTGCAGGTTGTAATCGAATTGCTGGCATTCGCCACGGTGGTGTTCCGCCACCAGGGCAAAGGTGAGGGCAATCTGGCGTACCGCATTCAGGCCGATGGACATCAGCACATCCGGCGTCAGCGCCACCGCCGGGCGGCTGCGTACGAAGGAGGCGGAATTGGCCAGCTTGAGCAGGCGGCCAATCATGACCGGATCGGTATTCAGCACGGCAATCAGCTCGGGCAGCGGCACATTGTTGTGCTCGCTCAACTCCATGATTTTCAATACCGTGCCCTTGGGCGAGGGCAGATTACCGCTGATTTTCAGTTCGTTGAACTTGCTGGCCTCAAGCATACGGCGCTCCGGGTGGCATTTGCGGCATGCTGAACAGCTCTTGTTCGTCGGCGTATTGCTGGCGGATGTTCATGACTTCGGGCCACAGGGCAAACAGCGCTTCGACACAGGCCGGGTCGAAGTGACTGCCCTTGTTGCTTTCAAGGTAGTGCCTGGCTTTTTCCAGTGGCCAGGCTGGTTTGTAGGGGCGTGAGGAGGTGAGGGCGTCAAACACGTCCGCCACCGCCACGATACGGCCCCATAAGGGAATATCCTCGCCGCGCAGGCCATGCGGATAGCCGCTGCCATCATATTTTTCGTGATGGCTCAGCGCCACTACGGCGGCGCATTGTAGCAAGGGGGAGACGGAGCCATTGAGAATTTCATGCCCGAACAGCGGATGCTGGCGCATGATGGCCATTTCAGGTTCGGTCAGCCTGCCGGGTTTTAGCAGGATGGCATCCGGAATGCCCACCTTGCCGATATCGTGCATGGGGGCGGCTTCCTGCAGCATTTCCTGTTCGGACTGGGGCAGGCCCAACTGGCGGGCAATCAGCCGGGTATAGGCCGACATGCGTAACAGGTGGGCGCCGGTTTCCGGGTCGCGGTATTCTGCTGCACGCGACAGGCGCAGGATGGCTTCTTTCTCCCGGGCACGGATTTCCGTCGTGGCCAGTTTGACTTCTTCCAGCAACCAGGCGGCACGGTTGGCCAGCTGTTGGCTGCTTTTGCGCAGTGCCAGCAGGTTGCGCACCCGTACCGTCAGCTCCACCTTGTCCACCGGTTTGGTGAGGAAGTCGCGCGCGCCCTGTTGCAAGGCCAGGTGACGTACATCGCGTTCGGTATCGGCGGTGACCATCACTACCGGCACATCCTGCCGTTGCGGCAGGGCAAAGAAGCGGCGCATGAATTCCAGACCGTCCATCTCCGGCATCATGTAGTCCAGCAAGACCAGGTCCGGTTCCTGCTCGGCACACCAGGCCAGTGCCAGTTGCGGGTCGGCAAAGGTGTCCACCGTCACGCCTTCCAGCCGTTGCAGGATATGGCGTAGCAGCAAGAGGTTGGTGTCGTTGTCGTCCACCACGATGACGTGGGACATCAATCATCCTTTCCGTACGCGGCAATGAAGGCCAGCAGGTCTTCCATTTCGGTTTCAATCTGTGCGGCAATGTGCCGGATGGCATCCGGCTTGCCATCCAGCGCAGCGGCGTGCAGTTGACCGGCCAGCGAGGCCAGCGCATCGGCACCGACATTGGCAGCGCTGCCCTTGAGCTCGTGCGCCAGTTGCCGCAGCCCCTGTCCGCCATGACGCATGTCCAGCCGCAGGCGTTCGCGCCAGCGTTGCAGCGAGTCGCGGAAGATATCCAGCATTTCGGCAATGCCTGCCGGGTCGTCGCCCAGAAACTCGGTCAGGCGCTGCACGGTCAGGCTGCCTTGTACCTGGCCACGCGGTGTTTTTGCTGCGGTGGCCGTTGCGGTGGCTACGCCAGCCTGTTGGGGCAGCCAGTGTTCCAGCAGGTTTTTGAGTCTGGCGTATTCAATGGGCTTGGCCAGATAGTCGTCCATGCCTGCTGCCAGGCACAGCTCGCGATCCCCCTCCATGGCATTGGCGGTCATGGCGATCACCGGCAGGTGCCCACCTTGTGCCGACTCACTTTCCTGTCGGCGCAGCTGCCGCGTGGCGGCGTAGCCATCCATGCCCGGCATCTGGCAGTCCATCAGGATGGCATCATAATGCCGCTGTGCTATTGCGGCCAGCGCTTCGTTTCCGTCGCTCACCACATCAACCCCATAGCCCAGCTTGTGCAGCATGCTGGCGGCCACGCGCTGGTTCACCGGGTTGTCTTCGGCCAGCAGCAAATGGTGATGGCGCTGCGCGCTGGCAGTCTGCGTGATCTGGCTGTTGCTCACTTCCGGGGTGTGCAGGCGGATGGTGCCTGGTGCCCATTGAATGGTCAGTGCATCCAGCAGCGCAGATTGCTTCATCGGCTTGTGCAGCACGGCAATGCCTTGCTGGGCCAGGCTGGTTTTGCGCTGGTTGTCCTGTCCTTGCAGGCAGACCACCAGCGGGATGCCTTCTACGGCCAGAGTTTGTGCTGCCTGCTCCAGCGTGGCATCCGGCAAGGGTTCCACCAGCAGCAGCACATCGGGCTTGCTACCGGCTGCATCCAGTCGGCGCAGGGTTTCCAGCAGGCTTGCCAGGCTGTCGGCGCAGTGGTGCGGTATGGCCCAGCTGTCCAGATAGTGATGCCACAGGGATTGCTGACAGGCATTGTCGCCAGCCAGCAGTACCAGATGCTGGTCAAGCTGTGGGCCTGCCGAGAGGCAGCTGTCACCCTTGATGGCATGCAGCGGGATGCTGATCCAGAATTCCGAGCCTTGGCCCAGCGTGCTTTCCACCCCGATGCTGCCACCCATGGCCTCGGCCAGCCGTTTGCAGATGGCCAGTCCAAGGCCGGTGCCGCCGTATTTGCGGGTGGTGGAGCTGTCGGCCTGGGAGAAGGGCTGGAACAAGCGGCTTCTGGCCTGCTCGGACAGGCCGATGCCGGTGTCCTTGACACACAGCCGCAGCTGTTTTTCGTCGTTGCCTTCGACGGTGGCGGAAACCAGCACCATGCCCTGTTCGGTAAACTTGATGGCATTGGACAGCAGGTTCAGCAGGATCTGGCGCAAGCGGGTAGGGTCGCCTTGCAGGCTGTCCGGTACTTCCGGTGTGGCAAAGCTGGCCAGGGTCAGGCCCTTGCCATGTGCCTTGTTGGCCAGAATGTCCACCGTGCCTTCCAGCAGCTGGCGCAGGGAAAAATCGATGGTCTCGATTTCCAGCCCGTCAGCTTCAATCTTGGAGAAGTCCAGGATGTCGTTGATGATGGACAGCAGGGTGTCCGCCGACATCTTGATGGTGCGGGCAAAGTCGGATTGCTCGGCATCCAGCGGGGTGTCCATCAGCAGGTCTATCATGCCGATCACCCCGTTGAGCGGCGTGCGGATTTCATGGCTCATGGTGGCCAGGAATTCGCTCTTGGCGCGCGCCGCCGCCTCCGCCGCCTGTGTGGCCTGCCGCATTTCCTGTTCGCGCAGCCGCATGGCGCTGACATCGGCAAAGGTGGTGACACTGCCCACCAACTGGCCTTCCAGCAGCAGCGGGGTGTTGCTTACCCGCACTGCCACCATGCTGCCGTCCTTGCGGAAGAACACTTCATCGCTGGAGTGATAAGTACTTTTCTGCCGTACTGCGTCGTAGATCGGGCAGTCTTCCACGGACAGCGGCGCACCGTCAGCACGGTGGTGGTGAATGTGCTCGTGCACGTTCTTGCCGTGCAGCTCTTCCAGCTGCCAGTGCAAGATGCGTTCGGCCTGCTGGTTCATGTAGGTCAGCAGCCCGTCCGTGTCCATGGCGATGATGCCATCGTCCATATTGTCCAGCAGGGTGGACAGCCACAGCGCCTGTTTCTTTTGTGCGGTCAGATCGCGCAACACCACCTGCACACCATGACCGGGCAAGGGAAAAAAGCAGGCCTGCATCGACAGTGCCTGGCCCATGCGGTCGTGCATCACCAGCGCAATGGCTTGTGGTGCCTGGCCTGTTTGCAAGTGTTGGCACTGGGTGCGGAATGCAGTCCGGCTATCCTCGGCCAGCAAAGGGTAGATGTTGAGCGTGCCCAGTTCCGACGCGCAATAGCCCAGGCTTTCCAGCCAGGCTTGATTGGCGTGCAGCAGTTGTCCGTCCTGCCGGCAGGAGAGTATCAGGTCGCCCAGTTGCTCCAGCTGTTGCAAGGCGGCGTGCTGAAAGTCGAAACCTGCCGCCGGTGCAGGTGCCGGGCTGGTTTCGGCGCGTGTTGTGGTATCGGGCTGTCTGTTTTGTTCTTGCACGGCCAGCGGTGCTCCACCTGGGTTTATCAGGCAAGGGTTGTCATGGTCATTCTGCGGGTGTTTGCCAGCACAACATCACTTGATGCTGTCCAGCGCCGCCACCAGGCTGTCGCGGGTCAGCGGCTTGGTGACAATGGCGTTGAAACCCGCTTGCAGAATGGTTTGTTGCTCGTCACTCATGGCGTGTGCGGTGTAGGCAATCAGGTGCAGGTTTTGCCAGCGCGGCTCCTGACGCAGCTGGCGGCACAGTTCGATGCCGCTCATGCCCGGCATGCTGATGTCCAGCATCACGCAGTGGTAATCGTGCTGCTGCAGATGTTCCAGTGCTTCGAAGGCGCTGGCGGCCTGATCGGTCTTCCAGCCCATGCGTTGCAGAAACAGGCCTGCCACCTTGCGATTGATTTCGTCATCATCAACGACAAGAATGGTGTCCAGCTTGCTCATGCTTGTTTTCCTTCCAGCGGAATGCTGACGTGGAACACCGTTCCCACGCCGACTTGTGATTCGAAACTGACCTTGCCTTCCATCAGCCGCACCAGCTCCTTCACCAGTGCCAGCCCCAGGCCGGAGCCGCTTTGCGCCCGGGTGAGGAAGGCTTCTGCCTGACGGAATTGCTCGAATACCAGTTGTTGCTGGTCTGCCGGAATACCGCAGCCGGTATCGCGGATAGCCAGCTGCAACTGGTGAGCGCTCACCTTGGCCGTCACTTGTATGCTGCCTTGCTCGGTAAACTTCACTGCATTGTGCATCAGATTGTTCACCACCTGGGTCAGTTTGGTCTGATCCAGCCGGAAGTGTTCCGGGCAGCCAGCGGCCTGCTGGTAGTCAAATTCCAGCTGCAAACCCTTGCCTTCCGCCTTGGGCCGGAACAACTCCACCGTGTCACGCAACATCCGCGCCAGATCCACCTCCACCATTTCCATCGGCATGCGGCCGGCCTCGATGCGCGCCATGTCCAGAATGGAATTCACCAGCGTCAGCAAATGCTGGCCACTCTTGTGGATCATGCTGGCGGTTTCCAGATCCCCTGGGTCACTCAGGGTGGCTTGCAGGAATTCCGAACAGCCCAGAATGCCGTTGAGCGGGGTGCGCAACTCGTGCGACATGTGCGCCAGGAATTCCGACTTCATGCGGTTGGCCGATTCGGCTTGCGCCTTGCTGTTTTTCAGCCGTACCGCCATCTGGTACATCACGAAACCGGCGGCACAAATCAGCAGGCTGACTACACTGGCCACCAGGAAGTAAGCATTGCGGTGTTCGTAGTAGTCGGCCATGGCCTCGTTTTCGCCCACCCCCATCAATACGGCAAGCGGGTAGCCTTCCACCGCACGGAAACTCACGGTGCGCTGAATCTGGTCGATGCTGCTCAACTGCTGGTACTGGCCGTGGTCCTTGCCCGGCCATTGCCTGAACAGCCCGCTGGCGTGGATGTCCATGCCGATGCCCGCACCACCTGCACTGGTTCGGGCCCGGACGATGCCGTCCTGGCCTACCAGGGTCACCACCCCGGTCTTGCCCAGGTTGAGGTCTTTATAAAAGCTGGTGAAATAAAAGGGATCGACCGATACCACCACAACGCCGCCAAAACTGCCATCCGGCTTGTTGATACGGCGGGTGAATTGCAAGGACCACTTGTTCGAGGCACGTCCCTTGAGCGGTTTGCTGATGAACAACTGGCCACTGTCCTGTGCAATATGCACCTTGAAGTGTTCCCGGTCGCTCAGGTTCATGCGTTTCGAGTTGGGCAGGCTGGAGAGTTCCAGCATGCCATCCGGGCCGATGATGTACAGGCCCACAAACAGCTGGCTCTGGATGATGCCCTTGTCCAGATAGCTGCGGATATTCATCTTGTTGCCTTCGGTCTCATACTGGTACTTCAGGAAGAGAACCGACTGGTCCACCGCGCGAATGGTGCGCGAAATGTGTTCCTCGAACACCCGGACCAGGTTTTCGCTCTGGCGCTGCATTTCCAGCTGGCTGCGTACCTTGTCGGTATTCACCTGCCACAACACCGCGCTCCAGATCATGGCAATCAGGAACAGGCTGAACAATGGAATCATCCATTCCAGGTTCAGCACACCAAGCCCATGCTCAAACAGCCGGGCAACTCCCCGTTTCTCTTGTTTCATCTCTCTCCCGCCCGCAGTATCCGTAGGCAACCAGAATCTTGTTTTATCTCTCTGGCAGGTACTGCAAGAAACGACAGGTGAACGTCAGCCTGTCCCCGGCCCTGCTGTCATGCACTGTTTGATCCGGTTTGCACCACGCTATGTTTTTCAGCCTTGCGGCATGCTACCTCGCCTGCTGTAGGCGTACTTTGACATAAGGCATGCTCCTGTCTTTTATAGGATTCATCTTTAAAAACCGACAGGAATTCCAAGCAATGACTATTTAAATCACCGCCCACAAGGCCAGCATCACCCCGACTATCAGCACGCCCATCAAAATTTGCGAGGTATTGCGTTCCTTTTGCAGGGCCGACTTCATACTGCTGTGCGCAGCTTCCAGCCGGTTGACCTTGTCCTCCAGCGCCACGCGCGACTCATCCTGCATGGCCAGCGATTGCAGCATGGCTTCGCCGCCTACCTCCTGGATATGGTCCTTGTCCCACACGCCCAGCAAGCGGTTGATCTTGTCCTTGAAAAACAGGCCGCTGCGTTGCGCCGCATCCTGCCAGTCAAACTGGAAACCCTGGCTGGCGTAAAAGGCGTTGCGCCGCAGCTTTTCTTCTTCGCTGGCATTACCGGTAATGGCAATCAGGCCGGGGCTGATGGCGTAGTCCGGGTAGGCACCTTTGACCCAGGTGATGGTCTGGGCAAACAAAAAGGTATCCAGCCCGAGGTTTTGAAAAGCCTCGGTGCAGTTGATGCCGTTCTTGGGGCCGAAGGTAACCGAACGGCTGGGATGGTCCACCCGCACCCAGGCGCAGTTGTAGGCAACGTGGAAGCGGGCATCGTCATTGGCATAATGCTGCCATTGGCTGCCTTCTATCCTGGCAAAACCACGAAATTGCAGGCGGAAGAAATCTGATTGACTTGTCATGGCACGGCTGCGATGCAGGATGCCATAGACCGGAGCCGAGCCTGCGGTCAGGGTAAGCACCGATTCCCCCAGCGGCATGGCCAGGGTGGCGAGGGTATTCTCGCTTTCCGGGGCGCGCAGCTCGGGCTCGGGCGGCGGGGCCGGTTTACTGGTATTGGCAGGCGTGTTCATGCGCTAATCATAGCGTACTCATGCAACAGCGTTGTGCAGGAAATCCTGAAATCGGTGCATGAAGGGCGTGCTATTGGTGCGGCGCAACAAAATTTGTCTGGTTTTACTGACGATTTATCCCGAAAAAAGCTGGCACGGTGTTTGCATAGTAGTAGGGGCATACCCGGTGGCGCCGGGTTTGCGAGTGAGTCTGTCCCGTTGCAATCTGCGGCTTTAATCGTGCATCAAGCCAGGCCTGGGCAATTTGCCCAGGCCCTTTTTTTGTCTGCATATTGCTGCAATGCTCCGCCAGTTTCCCGCCGTGTTGCTGGCTGCCAAGCGCCATCAGGCAGGCCTCAAGGTTCTTGGGCAGGTGTTTCTCCGGCAATCGCCTTGCTTGCCTTTCACGTGAGAAAAGCCTTAGCCGCTGCGTTAGCAAGAGGCGCTGGACTGAAGTTTGTGCAGCTGTTGCTCCAGCGCCACCACGCGCAGCGTCAATTCATGCTCGGTAGTGAAATCGGAAATGATGCCGTACCAGGCCAGCACCTCGCCTTGTTCGTTCAGTGATGGAAAGGCACGGCTGCGCATCCAGCGCCAGCTGCCATCCGGCCACAAAATGCGGAATTCAATCAGAAACGGCTGCTTGCTGGGCAGGTGCTTCAGCCAGGTTTCGCGTACACGAACCCGGTCGTCGGGATTCATGCGTGCCAGCCAGCAAGCGTGACGCTCCTGATAACTGGCATCTGCCGGGCAATCGACGAATTCACCCATATAGTCAACCAGCCCGTCGCAATTGGCGCGCCAGGTGACATTCGGGCCCAGCTCCAGCACAGTCCGGAAGTGGGTTTCGCTTTGCCGCAGCTGCTTTTCCGCTTCTACACGACTGGTAATGTCCACCAATACCAAGGACACACCCAGCGGAAGTTGCTGGGCATCGACAATGCGTTGATGGGCGATCAGGAAGGCAGTACCGCTGGGTTGATGGCGGTACTCGGTGGTTTCACAGACTTCACCCGCCATGACCCGCACCAGCACCGCCATCAGGTTGGGGGTCATTTCATGGCCGAATATCTGGCTGGCCGACTTGCGCAGAATGTAGTCCAGCTCTACACCCAGATAGCGGGCCAGCAGCTGGTTGGCACTGACAATGCGCATCTGGCAATCGATGAAGCACAAGCCAACCGGGGAGTCCTGGTACAGCGCTTCCAGCTGGTGCAGGCGCTGGAAGGGCGACAGGTCCAGCGTGGTCTGGGTTGGTTCTACGCCCCATTGCTGCAACAGCTGCAAGGCTTGTGCCGCCGGCACCGCCGGTGACCACAAAAAGCCCTGTCCGGCATCGCAACCCAGTTTGCGCAGTACGGCGGCCTGTTCCGTGCTTTCCACGCCTTCGGCGACAACGGTCAGCCCCAGGCTTTGGCCAAGCCCCAGCACGGCAGTCACGATCCGCAGCGATTGCGTATCGCTGCTTAAGGCCGCCACGAAACTGGCATCGATCTTCAGCTCATCAAACGGTAGTGAATTCAGCCGGGTCAGACTGGAATAACCGGTGCCAAAATCGTCCAGCGACAGCGCCATGCCGTGTCGTTTGAGGTCATCCAGCACCTGCTGCACGGAGGCGTTATCGTGGAACAGCTCGCTTTCGGTGATTTCAATCACCACCCGTGACAAGGGAAAACCACTGCTACCTACAGTGTCCAGCAGGTCGCTCACCAGTGTCGGTAACAAAAACTGGCTGGGTGCCAGGTTGAATGCCAGCGAGAATTGACCCGGCCAGCTTGCAGCCACATGGCAGGCCTCGCCCATCAGTTGCAGCAGCAGGGCATGCAACATGCCGCTGCGCTCGGCCAGCGGAATGAAAATGGCAGGGGAGACACGTCCATATTGCGGGGAGTTCCAGCGCGCCAGCACCTCGAAGCCACAAACGTGCCCGTTGACCAGATTCAACTGGGGCTGGAAGGCTGGCCAGAATTCACCAGCCGCCAGGCCATGCCGCAAGGCGGCTTCGGATACATTGTCGGTCACATTATCTCCCCGTTCTTCCTCCGCAGTGTGAGGACGTGAGAAACCACAGCATCATCAAAGTATTCTATGGTAATTGACTACTTTACGTGAGCTTGATTGTGAGGTGGGACGGTGGCGTATTTGAATCATGCATCGGGCGGTGGAGCAGCAGGGGGGAGTCCGCTTCGGTGCTGACTCACTGTCCGGTCATTCCTGTCATCTTCACCATCACAGTAAAACAGGTTGTATCCGCTAACGCGGATGGTGATTTGGATGCCGCTTCCGCGCGGCGGACGGGAAAGAGGGCTTGCCTGGCCAAGCCCTCCTTCACCTCCAAGGCCACCCCACAAGCATGGCCTGCGGCTACCCGACAGGGCCCGACCGGGGCGAGGCGCGCCTGAACTCGCGATTTGCTAACGTCAAATCGCTCAAACAGGGCAGGCGCTTAAGACCTCGCCCCGTTCACCCGTCGGCATGCTTGACGGGGCCCAAGGGTCGCGTTGGTGCGGTGAAACGTCAAGCAATGTGGGGGCTTCGTGTGCCGAGTCAGAACTACTGCAAAGTGGAACTTCTGCTTTCGACCCGAAGCAGACATCCTAAGAGATTTGTCTTTTCACTATTTAGTCAAATATCTTTACTTCAAAATGCATTGAGTAATAATCATTGCCATTTCCTGAACGTGCGCACACTCAAAGTCCTGACACGGCATTGAATAAGAATCCCCATCGTTTAATCTTACCAGTAGTAATGCATATGTTTTTTTTCTGAAAAATATCTTCTTAATATCAACCTCGACAGAGGCAATCATATCTAATCGGATTCGCCAGAATAATTGATCATTTCTTGCGGCGATAAGCTCTTTCTGATTTAACGTGAGCCTAGTTACCATCTTTCTTTTTTCAAAAATGGATTCACCCTGAAGCAGAAACGTACCATCGGACGCTGATATAAATGAAGTTGGGGTATCATTTCTTGGCTTCTTATTGGCCAACCCCATTAAGAACACAGCCAATGACAGTGTCGGTGCAATGCCATTCCACAACCTAAAAACTATCGATAGTAGTGCAATCGTCCAAAAAAATATGCTTGCGATTCGCAATAGCGTTCTTATTGTTTTATTTGGCGCTAGTGATAGTATTTTAGACCAGTTCAAAATTAAAACTCCGCATTAAGCTTTTTAACACCAACCCTAAGTCTGCATTTTTTATTTTAAGGAATAATTGGTATGCATCGAGGGTGCGGCTATCTGGCCGATAGCAGTCTGATATCAATGTCTTCAATCGACCCTGAGCGGCCTCTCTTTTTCTTATGTCTACAGTCACAATTCTCATACTTCACATTTTTTATATATTTTTATTGCAAGCTGCCTAATGGATCGTGCTGCTAAAATCTCCTGCCTGCTCAGTACTGCTGAGTAAGGCCCGATCAGTGTTCGAGAGGTATCTCTGTATCCGGAATATATCAGGTCTATTATTTTGTCATTTGGCTTCATTTTTAAATAGTTGACATTGTAATTTTCACCCCAAAATTGACAGAGTTTTAGTGCAATGTATTTTTCAGGGCCAAATTGAGCCATAAATTCTTCTTCGTTTTTTGCGGGTATATTTTTTTCAAAGAAAACGGCAGCCTCCCTTTTTATTTTTGCACTAGCGTATTTAATATGGATTGCCATCAGTATGAATATAATGAGAAGTATCCATGGAATGGGCGTGCCATAAGCAACAATAAAAATATATATAAAAAATAAACACAGAGATATCAATACGAGCAGCATTAAGTCAAGTCCTTTTTTTATTTGGCTGTGTCTAATTGGACCAATACCAAGCAAAGAATTGCAAATGGTTTTGAATGAAAATTGAAATTAATATGGCCACTTGCACAACTAATGAAATGCCAACAGTGTCAACTGTTGGCCGACATCAGCCATTTTAGCTCAATGGCATTAACATATCCTTAGCCTACATCAGCACTCCATCTACACCGTACTTCTCTACCGCAAGCACCGTACCAACGCGCTCTTGGGCCCCATCAAGCATGCCGACGGGTGGCGCTGCTGCGGTTTTAAGCGGCTGGCTGTCTGAGCGATTGGACGATAGCCAATCGCGAGTTCCAGCCGTGCCGCAGCAGTGTCAGGCCCCGGAGGGGAGCCGCAGGCCATGCTTGCCGGGGTGGCCTTGGAGGTGAAGGAGGGCTTGGCCAGGCAAGCCCTCCTTCCCGTCTGCCGCGCGGAAGCGGCACTCAACACATCATCCGCGTTTGCGGATGCAAAACCCTGTGATTTCCGCCACTGTTACTCGCACCGAGGCGGAACGCCCCTGTAACTCCGGGGCTTCCGCCCTACGGACTGGTACTTTGCCAAAGCCATGCGTGGTGAGGATTTTTCTGGCAAGGCGCAGGCATGTGCCCGGAGGTGTCAGCGGTAAATCCTAAACGCTGACATACCTGCACGTCTTGCCAGTGTTTGCGGCGGTCCTTACCCTTGTTCTCCTGTTGTCAGGTTCTTAGTCTTGGCCTCCTGTGCGTAACAACACAGCATGGGTCTGGCGACCCTGGCATATGGCACGCAGCTGCTCCGGTAGTTGCTTGTTGCACTCGTGTACCTTCATGTCTTCAATGGCGGGCCGGGTGGGGAGACCTTACGGTCTGCCGGGTCCATGTGCCGGTTCGCCAGCCCCGCTTTGGCTTGCCACCCGTCTGGCGATGGGGGGGCAATGACTCGTTTGCCACATGGAGCTTCTGACATGAAAAAAGCACCACCTCTCAGTAGTACCTCCCCGCCCATCCAGTTCCGCTTCAACAAGAAAACCCTTGGTGTCTTTCCATTGGCACAAGGCCCGCGCTTTGTCGCGGCCGATATCGCCAAACTGCTCAAATACCGGGATGAAACCGCCCTGCAAACCGCACTGGGCAAGAAGGCTGGTTGCCTGCTGACGCCCGCCAGTGGCCCGGCCCTGCTTACCCTGAGCGAAACAGAACTGCGCGATGTACTGCGCACCTGCGGCAAACCACAGGCGCAACAACTGCAAGGCTGGCTGGACGACACCCTGCTACCCATCTTGCGCAAAGGCACACACGCTGATCAGGACAAGCTGCAACTGGCCTACGCACTGGCCGGTGAGGCGGCGCGGCAGGTGGGGCAGGCGGTGTGGGAGTCGGTATTGGCGGGGGAGGCGGACTGGCAGCAGTCGCGCTGGCTGATTTCCCTGCACTATCAGATGGAGCAGGGACAGCGGCGGCCATCCGGCAAAACAATGGCCTTGCAGGCCGAGGTGAGTACGCTGACGGCCTTGGCCGATGGCGTGGCCCAGGCGGGGCCGCTGCCGGTGAGTACCCGCGAGCTGGTCAAACTGGCGGCAGCTTGCCATTTGCGCCTGGCCGAGCGCATGCAAAAGCAGGCGCTGCGGGCTTAGGCGCGTAGCAGCGGCAGCCGGCCAAAGCGCTGGCCGAACAGGCTGGTGGCGTCTTTCCCCCACCAGTCTTGCACCACGGTGCTGTACAGCTGGCGGAAGTCGATGGCGTAGGGCAGGTTGCCATCGGTCAGCCCGGCCAGCGGGGCGGTCTGGCCGTACAGGCCGCCCTTGACGCGTCCACCCAGCAGGAAGTGGCTGTTGGCGGTGCCGTGGTCGGTGCCGCGATTGCCGTTTTCGCGCGGGCGGCGGCCAAATTCGGCATAACTCAATACCAGGGTGTCGTCCCAGCGGCCTTGCGCCTGCATGCGGGTTTTGAGCAGGGCCAGGCCGTCGGCCAGTTCGCCCAGCAGGCGGGCCTGGGTGGGCTGCTGGTTGCCGTGGGTGTCAAAGCCGGTAAGGGTGATGCGCGCCACGGCAATGCGGGTGCCGTTTTGCAGGATATCAGCCAGGGTGTTGATGGCCTGGGCAAAGCCGCCGACTGCTTTGGGGGGAGCGGTGGGGGCGTCGGCCGGGTTGGCTGGTGGTTTCATCACCGGTTGTTGCAGGGCGCTGGCGGCGGTGCGGATGTCGCCTTCCACTTTCAGGATGTGGGACAGCGCGCTGCTGTGCGCGCCGGCTTGCTGGTCGGCCGCCAGCTTGGCTTGCCGGGCAAAGTCTTGCGGATTGTTCAGCACTACGGCACGGGCACCGCCATCCAGCGGGCCCAGGTTCTGGCTGGACAGTACCACGCCATCGGCAGCAAAACCGGGCGGGGTGGGCTGGCTGCGAAACAGCCGGGTGAGCCAGCCTTCGCCCAGATACTGATTGCTGGCCGAGGCGGTTTCCCAGATTTCGATGGAGCGGAAGTGGGACAGATTGGGCTCCGGGTAGCCTACGCCTTGCAGCACGGCTACTTCCTGCTTTTGCCATAGCGGCAGCAGGCTTTGCATGGCCGGGTGCAGGCCCACTTGTTCGCTCAGTTGCAGTACTTGCGGGCGGGCAATGGCTATGCTGGGGCGCAGGCGGTAATAGTCGTCACTGACGTAGGGGATGACGGTGTTCAGCCCGTCATTGCCGCCCTTGAGTTCCACCAGCACCAGCAGGCGCTGGTAGCCGGCCGGGGCCAGTGCATAGCTGAGATTGGGCAGTACCGATACCAGCAGGCCGGCACTCATGGCTTTGAGAAATTCGCGGCGTTGAAACATGGCAGTTTCCTTAATGGGCGGTTCAGTGCACCTGGTAGGCCGGGTCCAGCAATAGCGGGGCAATGGCCTGGGCACCATTCATGTCGGCCGGCAGTGGCTGGGCGGGGGGCACGGCCAGCAGCAGGCGTGTGGCATCGGCAGCAGTGTTGACGTGGTAGATGGCGGCCCATTCGTCCGGTTGCAGCTTGATGGGACGCAGACCAGCCTGCACCAGGCGGCGGATACGGGCTTCGCGGCCACGTTGTTCGTCCATCTGGCCATCGGCCATGACAAAGCTGTTGCGGATGGGGGCGGCGTCGTGGCTCAGGCGGTCGAGAAACTGTTTGCGGGTGAGCAAGGTGGTGCTGTTGATCCAGCTATCGCCACCGGGCCAGCCCTTGACATTGGGCGGATTGAACACGTCCTGCCCCAGCTGGCGGTTAAGTCCGGCCAGCGCACGCCAGTCCGGCGGAGTGAGGTCGAAGGTCACCAGTGTGCCCACGGTCAGTTCCACCGGCGATTTCACCAGCTGGCCCTGGCTGTTCCAGAAAGCCGGGGTGAGCAGCATGGCGCGCAGCAGCGGGCGGATTTCGTAATTGTCACGGTAGAACAGCGCGGACAGGCGCTGGATGTCGGCCTCGTTCGGTGTGGGGGAAACCAGGTATTTCCACAGCTTGAGGGTGACAAAGCGGGCGGTTTGCGGCTGGCGCAGCAGCATGTCCAGCACGTCGTCGCCATCAAAATTCCCTTGCTGGCCAAAGATGGTCTTGTCGCCGTTGTCATGCAGGTTCGGCCGGTAGACAAACTGGAAGTCCTTGTCCAGCGACCAGCCGGTAAAGGCGCGGGCGGCTTCGCGGATGTCCTGCTCGCTGTAATGGCCTTCGCCCAGGGTGAACAGTTCCATCACCTCGCGGGCAAAGTTTTCATTGGGCTGGCCCTTGCGATTATTCACTGTGTCCAGGTAGCGCATCATGGCCGGGTCGCGGGCGATGGCGTGCAATAGCTGGCCGAAATTGCCCACCGCCTGCTTGCGCAGCAAAACATTCTGTTGATACATCAGCTGTGGCACACCCACCTTGTCCAGGCCGGAAACAAGATGGTTGTGCCAGAAAAGGGTCATTTTTTCGGTCAGCGGGCTGGGGCTGATGCGCATTTCTTCCAGCCACCAGCCACGCAGTTCCAGCGCGTGTTCATTGCGCTCTTTTTGCAGCGCTTTCTTTTCGTCTTCAGTCAGATTGGGCTTGCCTGGTCGTTCAAACGGTTCGTTGACCCAGGCGGGCGGGGGGGTGAGGGCGGTGTAGCTGACGTGATCGAGCAGCCGGTCCACCGCCTGCTGGCGGCTGAGCGGTGCATACAGGGCAATTTGCGCCGGATTTGCCCCGAAACCGGTACGGGACAGCAAATGACGCGCACCGGCCTCGCCGATGCCGGCCCAGGCTTGCAGCGGCAGCATGGCAAGCAGAAGCAGACGGATGACAATGTTCACGGATGGCCTCGCAGCAAAAACCGGCCCGCAACACGGCGCGGTAGCTGCTGCCAGTGCTGCGGGGTGCGGTAAGAATGGGCTGGCGGGCGGCCAGCCCATGGCTGGATTTTACTTGCCGATTTCCTTGCTGACCGTGTTTTCTTCCTGGTTCAGGGTTTTTTGTTCCTGCTTGGTGATGTGGCCGTGGTTCTGGCGGGCATCGGCACGTTCCTGGCGGCGGATGGCACGGTCTTGCTGGTGCAGTTCGTGTGCTTGTTGCTTGCTGATTTCGCCTTCCTTGCGTTCCTGGTGGATGCGCTTGTCCTGATTGGCCAGGCGGTGGTTCACTTCGGCGCGGCGCGGGTGCTGTTTTTGCCATTCGGTTTCGGCCGATGCGGTGGCGGACAGGCTGGCGAAGGTGACGGCGGACAGGCTGATCAGCATGATGCGGGTAGTCAGTTTCATGGTGGTGCTCCTTCGGGTTATCTGGTGATTCGGGTTGAACAAGCGTGCTGTTGTTGTGAATTCATCATGGCGGGAAAGTGTGTACAATCCATTGTTTGTTGGCGGCAGGGTGTTAATTTTCGTGAAAAACGGGTAACGCCTTGTAAGCGAACATGTCGGCAGGTATCTGAAGGATGCCGCCAATCACCAGGGGTGCCCCGCGCGGGCTGAGAAACACCCTAGAACCTGAACTGGATAATGCCAGCGGAGGGAGCGTGATGCAGAAGGCCAACCCGTCTGTTGTTTCGCTTGCTCCGGCGATTGCGCTTTGTCGCACGGAGAATGTCATGCAATTGTTCAAAACCACCACCTTGCTGGCCGCGCTGCTGGCCGCAGGCCTGTCCCACGCTGCCGAGTTGCGCGTACTCACGCATAGTTCTTTTGCCGTGGCCAAGCCGCTGCTGGCCGAGTTCGAAAAGCAGAACGGCGTCAAGCTGAGCATCATCAAGGCGGGGGACGCCGGGGAGATGGTCAACAAGCTGATCCTCACCCGCGCCAACCCGATTGCCGACGTGGTGTACGGCATCGACAACACCCTGATTGGCAAGGCTGAAACTGCCGGTGTGCTGCTGCCGATGAGCGACAAGGGCGGCGCGGTGTCGCTGCCCGGTGCAGTGAGCATCGATTACGGCTATGTCACGCTCAACTACGACAAAGCCTGGTTTGCCAAAAAGCAGCTGCCGCTGCCCAAAACACTGGATGACCTGACCCGCCCGGCCTACAAGGACCTGCTGGTGGTAGAAAACCCTGCCACCTCCAGCCCTGGCCTGGCATTCTTGCTGTCCACCATTTCCGCCATGGGCGAAGCCAAGGCCATGGCCTTCTGGGGCAAGCTGCGCGATAACGGCGTGAAGGTGAGCAAGGGCTGGACCGAAGCCTATTACACCGATTTCTCCCGCAATGGCGGTGCCCGCCCCATCGTGGTGAGCTATGCCACCAGCCCGGCGGCGGAAGTGTTCTACAGCAAGGAAAAGCTGACCGCCTCGCCGACCGGCAACCTGTTGTTGCCTGGTGCCGTGTTCCAGCAAGTGGAAGGTGCGGCGCTGGTGAAAGGCGGCAAGGAAGCGGCGCTGGCGCGCAAGTTTGTTGAATTCCTGCGCTCGGACGCGGTGCAGAAGGATATTCCCACCAGCATGTGGATGTACCCGGTGCAGCCGGGCATCGCGCTGGATCCGGTATTCCAGCATGCGGAAAAACCGACGGCGCACACCACGCCGGATAGCCGCCAGATTGCCGCCAAAACCACCGCCTGGGTAGGCAAGTGGACCCGCATCGTGCTGAAGTCCGGCCAGTAATGCAGCCACTTATACCTCCAGCCAGTACCGTGCCGGACATCGTCAGCCCGCGACTGATCCTGCGTCATCTGACGCCGGACATGCTGCGGGCCAGCATGCAGGCGCGGCTGGCCGAAGCAGCACGCTGGCTGGGCGCGCCCTTGCCCATCAGCTGGCTGGAGGAAGCGGCAGTGATGTCGCTGCGGCTGGACCAGATGGAAAACGAGCCGGACTACGCGCCATGGTCGATGCGCGCCATGCTGTTGCGCGAAACCGGCCAGCTGGTGGGGCATATCAACTTTCATACCTGTCCGGGCCACCCTTACCTGAAGGGGCGCGGTGATGTGGAGCTGGGCTATACCGTGCTGCCCGCCTTCCGGCGTCAGGGCTATGCCACCGAAGCCTTGACCGCCTGTGCCGACTGGGCGGTCCACACCGCCGGGGTGAAGCGTTTTGTCTTGTCCATCAGCCCGGACAATCTGCCCTCGCAGCAGCTGGCGGCCCGGCTGGGCTTTCGCTGGCTGGAGCGGGTGGAAGACCCGGAAGACGGCCCGGAAGACGTGCTGGTGGCCGACTGGCCCTTCGTGCAGGACCATGCATGACAGCGCGCCGCCGTACCTTTGCGCTGGCGCTGTTGCCGCTGGCCTTTCTGTTGCTGATGTCCATCCTGCCTCTGCTGCGTTTGCTGCAAGAGGGGCAGGGGCAGTTTTCTGTAGGGCTGCTGGCCGATTCCTACCTGCAATGGCGTATTGTCTGGTCGCTGCTACAAGCGGCCGCCAGCTGTGTGGCCGCGCTGCTGGTGGGCCTGCCGCTGGCCTGGTGTCTGGCGCGCTATCAGTTTCCGGGACGCCGCCTGACGCTGCGCCTGCTGATGCTGCCCTTTGTCATGCCCACGCTGGTGGCCGGCATGGGCGTGCTGGCGCTGTTCGGTCCGCAAGGCTTGCTGGGTATCAATCTGCAGGACACGCCCTGGCTGCTGCTGTACGGCAATCTGTTTTTCAATCTGCCACTGGTGATTCGTGCCGCGTGTGAAGGCTTGTCCCTGATACCGGCCAGCCGCATTGCGGCGGCGCGCACGCTGGGTGCCACGCCGTGGCGGGTGTTCTGGCGGGTGGAGTGGCCAGCGGTGCGGCCCTGGTTGTGGTCGGCGCTGTGTCTGGTGTTTTTGTATTGCTTCTCCGGTTTTGGTCTGGCGCTGCTGCTGGGCGGACAGCGTTATGCCACGGTGGAGGTGGAAATCTACCAATTGGTGGCCTACGAGCTGAATCTGGCCGATGCCGGTGCACTGGCCGTGCTGATGCTGCTGGTGACCGGGCTGATGGCCACGCTGTATGCCTGG
>NZ_JAELUD010000224.1:0-305 GCF_016429185.1 Aquitalea sp. ASV11 | reverse complement strand
CCCCCCCCCCCCCCCCCCCCCCCCCCCCCCCCCCCCCCCCCCCCCCCCCCCCCCCCCCCCCCCCCCCCCCCCCCCCCCCCCCCCCCCCCCCCCCCCCCCCCCTCCCCCCCCCCCCCCCCCCCCCCACACCCCCACATCTTACTGTTCGTCGGCAGCGTCAGATGTGTATAAGAGACAGGGCGTGGTGTGCTTGTCGACAATGGCCATCTTGATGTGGCGTGCCTCGTCGGTGATGATGCAAAAACGCGTCATTTCACTGGCAGTACCGGCGGTGGTATTGATGGCCACCAGCGGCAGCTGCGGCT
>NZ_JAELUD010000223.1:0-306 GCF_016429185.1 Aquitalea sp. ASV11 | reverse complement strand
CGAAACCGAAACGCATCTTCGAGCTGCGCCCCATCAAATGGATGATAGAAAAAGGCGCGGTGGTGATTGCTGCCGGCGGTGGCGGCATCCCCACCATGTACCAGGGTGACAAGCTGGTCGGCGTGGAAGCGGTGATCGACAAAGACCTGGCCTCCGCCCTGCTGGCCCGCGAAGTGGATGCCGACTACTTCGTCATCGCCACCGACGTGAAGAGCGTGTTTGTTGGCTGGGGCACCCCGGAAGCCAAGGCCATCCGCCACGCCCACCCGGACGAAATGGACAAGCTGGGCTTTGCGGCCGGTTCGA
>NZ_JAELUD010000222.1:0-307 GCF_016429185.1 Aquitalea sp. ASV11 | reverse complement strand
CCCCCCCCCCCCCCCCCCCCCCCCCCCCCCCCCCCCCCCCCCCCCCCCCCCCCCCCCCCCCCCCCCCCCCCCCCCCCCCCCCCCCCCCCCCCCCCCCCCCCCCCCCCACCCCCCCCCCCCCCCCCCCACACCCCCACATCTTACTGTTCGTCGGCAGCGTCAGATGTGTATAAGAGACAGCTGCTGGACTTCTCCAAGCTGGAAGCCGGTGTCATCGAAGCCCGGCCACGCCAGCTGGCCTTGCAAAGTGTCCTGTACAAGCTGGAATGCGAATTCGCACCACTGGCCAATGGCAAGAACCTGGTGT
>NZ_JAELUD010000221.1:0-307 GCF_016429185.1 Aquitalea sp. ASV11 | reverse complement strand
CCCCCCCCCCCCCCCCCCCCCCCCCCCCCCCCCCCCCCCCCCCCCCCCCCCCCCCCCCCCCCCCCCCCCCCCCCCCCCCCCCCCCCCCCCCCCCCCCCCCCCCTCTCCCCCCCCCCCCCCCCCCCCCACACCCCCACATCTTACTGTTCGTCGGCAGCGTCAGATGTGTATAAGAGACAGGGCCAGCACCGAGGTAGATTCCAGCAAGGGCGCATTGCCATGCTGTCTGGCCAGCAGATGGCTGGCTGCCCCGGCAATCACCAGTTCACCGACCAGGTTGATCAACTGGTCCAGCTTGGCTGCTTCC
>NZ_JAELUD010000220.1:0-313 GCF_016429185.1 Aquitalea sp. ASV11 | reverse complement strand
CCCCCCCCCCCCCCCCCCCCCCCCCCCCCCCCCCCCCCCCCCCCCCCCCCCCCCCCCCCCCCCCCCCCCCCCCCCCCCCCCCCCCCCCCCCCCCCCCCCCCCCCCCCCCCCCCCCTTTTCAAGCAGACGACGGCATACGAGATTATTGCGTTCGTCTCGTGGGCTCGGAGATGTGTATAAGAGACAGCTTCTGCCCTGGGTGAGCTGGATCATCGGCTTGCCCGGCTGGAAGAGGATAAGGCAGATTTTTTCCGTCATGTCTCGCATGAGCTGAAAACCCCGTTGGCGGCCATTCAGGAGGCATCGTCACTGC
>NZ_JAELUD010000219.1:0-316 GCF_016429185.1 Aquitalea sp. ASV11 | reverse complement strand
CCCCCCCCCCCCCCCCCCCCCCCCCCCCCCCCCCCCCCCCCCCCCCCCCCCCCCCCCCCCCCCCCCCCCCCCCCCCCCCCCCCCCCCCCCCCCCCCCCCCCCCCCCCCCCCCCCCTTTTTTCAAGCATAAGACGGCATACGAGATTATTGCGTTCGTCTCGTGGGCTCGGAGATGTGTATAAGAGACAGGCCAGGTTGTGTGCGGTAGAACCACGGGCAATCAAGCGGCCGGACAGCACCACCTTGCGCGCACTGCGCGCCGGGTCTTCCAGTCGCTCCAGCAGCATCTTCATGGCGGTGCGGCCAATGTCGTACA
>NZ_JAELUD010000218.1:0-316 GCF_016429185.1 Aquitalea sp. ASV11 | reverse complement strand
CCCCCCCCCCCCCCCCCCCCCCCCCCCCCCCCCCCCCCCCCCCCCCCCCCCCCCCCCCCCCCCCCCCCCCCCCCCCCCCCCCCCCCCCCCCCCCCCCCCCCCCCCCCCCCCCCCCCCCTTTTCCAGCAGAAGACGGCATACGAGATTATTGCGTTCGTCTCGTGGGCTCGGAGATGTGTATAAGAGACAGCCTTCCACCACGTATACCAGGGTGTCGCTGCCCAGCTGGCGGATGGTTTCGGCCAGCAGGGTGGTTTTGCCCGAACCGGGGCTGGACACCAGATTCAGCGCAAAGATGCCACGGTCGCGCAGCCAC
>NZ_JAELUD010000023.1:0-56313 GCF_016429185.1 Aquitalea sp. ASV11 | reverse complement strand
GCCGCTGGAAGTGCGACCGGACCCATCCGACCGCTTTGTCTCACGCGGTGGACAGAAGCTGGATGCCGCCCTGCAGGAAGCCGGGCTGGATATCCATGGCTGGCGGGTGCTGGATGTGGGCCAGTCCACCGGCGGCTTTACCGACTGTGTGCTGCAGGCCGGTGCCGCTTATGTGGTTGGCGTGGATGTAGGGCACGACCAGTTACATCCGCGACTGTGGGATGACCCGCGCGTGCGTTGCTTTGAAGGGGTGAATGCGCGTGAGCTGGACCGCCAGCGCCTGCTGCAGGCCAATGACGGTTTGCCCTTCGACCTGATGGTGTGCGACGTGTCCTTTATTTCGCTCACGCTGATTCTGCCGTCTGCCTTGCCCTTGCTGGGTGAGAACGGCTGCCTGCTCGGCTTGGTGAAGCCGCAGTTCGAGGTGGGGCGAGGAGCCTTGGGGCATGGCGGCATCGTCCGCGATGAAAGCCTGTTTGCCGGGGTGCAGGACAAGATCACCGATTGCCTGGACGAACTGGACTGGAAGGTGGAGCGCTGGTTTGACAGTCCGATTACCGGTGCCGATGGCAACAAGGAATTCTTTGTGCTGGCGCGTCCGCTGTTCTGAACCGGCAAAGAAAATCCGCAGGGGCATGGGCCGCTGCGGATGGCACCCGCCACCTTGCCTGTGGCGTTGTGGTGCGGTGGGATGAAAAACGCTGTGTCAGTCCTCGCTGCTGCGTACCACCAGCAAGGGACAATGTGTCTTGCGCATCACGTTTTCGGCAAAGCTGCCCAGCAGCAGATGCGCGAGGCCGGTACGGCCATGGGTGCCGATGACGATGAGTTCGGCATGGCGGCTGTCGGCAAAGCGGATCAGTGATTCGGCCATATCCTTGCCGCCCTCCCAGCTTTCCGCAATATGGCATTCCACCCGGCCAATGCCTTCGTTGATGATGCGTTTTTCTGCCTTCTCCAGCAGCTCGCGTGCCTGCCTGAAAGCCAGATCGTGCAACTGGTGGGTATCCAGCGCACCCACACCTTCAATCGCCATGTCGCGCAAGCTGGCGACATGTACCAGCGATATCGACGATTTGGCTATTTTTGCAATGCGGATTGCTTCATCCAGTGCTTTTTCTGCCGTCTTGCTGCCATCTACGGCAATCACGATATGTTGATACATGGCATACTCCTCTTCTATACCGGCGGTAAACCAGCGGCGCTGGCCTGTACTGTACGCAAGGCATGCCATGATGTCGGCATGCGTGGCGACAGCATCTTGTGTTTGGTTTTAGCATACTCGCGAGCAGACTAGCCTCTCTCGAACTAATTGGCAGGCGGTTGATCTATCACAAATATTAAAATAAGCACATAAGTCGACACAGACTGATGTTGCGAATTTCATTCTTTTTCAGGGGAAATTTCTAAGCCATGCTGACTTTTGTCCTGCTAAGCCTGTTGAGCATCATCCTGTTGCTGCTGTGGCTGCGTCACACCGGCAAACGCAACAAGCAGGGTCCGGCTGCGGACAGTCGCATTTATGCGGCTCATACCCAGTCACGCCCGGTGGAGCCGCTGGAACACAGCACCGGTCAGGCTTTTGGCCTGTTGCTCAAGGCGGCACGTGGAGATCGGTCGCAAGTGGAAAAGTGGATCAGCGCCACCCAGCAGCAAAGCATGCCGCCACTGGACCGGGACAGCGCCATTGCCGAACTGGCCCAGCGCCTGCAGGCCAGCCGTCGCTGAGCGCGGCCAGCCGTCTAATCACCCAGCACCACGCCTTCCCGGCGCGGATCGGCTCCGCCGACATAGCCACGCGAGGTTTTGACGATGGCCGACAGGCCACTGGTCATCTCCACCTGACGAACCACATGCCCCATGGCTTGCAAGGTACTGGCCTGTGCATCCAGACCGCGTCCGCTTTCCAGTTCGGTATCCCCATTGCGGTTGCCATAGTGTGGCAGGCTCACCGCTTGCTGCGGGTCCAGTTTCCAGTCCAGCAGGCCCAGCAGTGTCTGGCCGACATAGCCGATGATCTGGCTGCCACCCGGTGAACCGGTGGCTAGCAGGAATTGCCCGCGGGCATCAAACACCACGGTGGGCGACATGCTGCTGCGCGGGCGCTTGCGTGCTTCCACCCGGTTGGCAACCGGCGTGCCGTCTTCATCCGGACGGAAAGAAAAATCGGTGAGCTGGTTGTTCAGCAAAAAGCCCTTCACCATCAGCCGGCTGCCAAACTGGTCTTCGATGGAGCTGGTCATGCTGACCACCCGCCCGGCACCATCCACAATGTTCAGATGCGAGGTGCATGGGAATTCCGGCGCATTGTCCCGGCCGTAACGGCTGAGCCGGATGCCGGAAGGCTCGCCCGCTGTGGCGCGTCCCATGCTGCGGGCCGGGTTGATAAGCTGGCTGCGCTGTTGCAGGTAGTCCGTTGCAATCAGGGCCTGGCTGGGCACGCTGACAAAGCCAGGGTCGGCCAGATAGCGGTTGCGGTCGGCAAAAGCCAGCTTGTTTGCCTCGGCAAACAGGTGGATGGTGTTGCTGCCCGTGGGCGACATGGAGGACAGGGGGAAGCGCTGCAGCATGCCCAGCATCTGCAAAACGGCAACCCCGCCGGAGCTTGGCGCATCCATGCCGCATACCTGCCAGCTGCGATAGGGGCCGCATAGCGGTTTGCGCTCGATGGCCTGGTAAGCGGCCAGATCGGCCGCCAGCATGCGGCCGGGGTTGTCCGGGTGATGGTTGACGGCTTCGATGATGGCCCGGCCGATCTCTCCTTGATAAAACGCTGCCGGGCCTTGCTTCGCCAGCAGCTCCAGCGTGGCGGCGTAGTCCGGGTTTTTCAGCAGGGAGCCAACCGGTAGCGGACTGCCATCAGCCTGATAAAAATAAGCCCGCGCCTGCGAGTCTTGCTGCAAGAAGCGCTCGCTCTCCAGCAAGGCATGCAGGCGTGGTGACATGGCAAAGCCGTTGCGTGCCAGCGTAATGGCCGGCTGGAACAGGCTGGCCCAGGCGAGCTTGCCGCCGCGCTGGTGCGCCAGTTTCAGCATGGCCACCACACCGGGCACGCCAACCGAACGGCCACCTACTACTGCGCGGTAAAAATCCATCGGCTGGCCGTTTTTTTGCAGGAACAGGTTTGCCTCGGCAGTAGCGGGGGCGGTTTCCCTGCCGTCAAAGCTGGTGAGCTTGCGGCCATCGAAATACAGCATGAAAGCACCACCGCCGATGCCAGAGGATTGCGGCTCGGTCAGCCCCAGCACCAGTTGTGCGGCGATGGCTGCGTCAATGGCACTGCCGCCACGGTGCAAGATATCGCGTGCGGCTGCACTGGCGTAGGGATTGGCCGTGCTGACCATGCTGTGGCGGCTGTAAACGGCAGGGCGGGTCTGAAAGCCGCTGGCCGCTTCCGGTGCTGCGGTATCGGCCAGTGCACACAGCGGTACCAGCAACAAGAGCAGGGCGGTAAAGCGCATGTCATTCCTCGGGGACGGGGTTGGCAGTCTGGTCCGTACAGGACAGCAGCATGGTGGCTCAGGCGCTCTGCAGGGTCAATCCAGCGCGGTTGGCAACAAAAAAGCTGCCAGTCGCAACAGGGCGGCTGGCAGCTTGGTGTGCTGGGTGAAGATCAGGCTAGCGTGGTCAGGTACTGGCGTTCCCAGGCGGTAATCTGGTTGTGATAGTGGCTCAGCTCGATGTCTTTCACTGCCAGATAGGCATCAGTGAATTCCTGACCAAACAGGCGTTTGGCGGTGTCGTGCGCGGCCATCAGGGCGCAGGCGGCATCCAGGGTGTTGGGCAGGGTGGCGGCGTCATCGTTGTTGAAGACATTACCCACGGCGGCCTCACTCGGGCTGCGCTTTTCTTCCACACCCAGCAGGCCGGCGCCCAAGCTGGCGGCCAGCGACAGATAAGGGTTGGCATCGCAGCCGGGCAGGCGGTTTTCCACGCGGCGCGCAGCCGCGCCGGATACCGGCACACGGATGCCCACCGAACGGTTGTCAACCCCCCAGCTGACATTGACCGGCGCGGCCAGGCCCTTGACGAAGCGGCGGAAGGAGTTGGGGCTGGGGCAGAACAGCGGCATCAGGTGCGGCAGGTATTGCTGTAGGCCGCCAATGTAATGGAAGAAATCCGGGCTGGCCTCGCCATCGGCCAGGCTGAACACATTGTTGCCCTGGCCATCCACCACGCTCTGGTGCAGGTGCATGGAACTGCCGGGCTGACCGGACAGCGGTTTGGCCATGCATACCACGTTAAGCCCGTGCTGATAGCCGATTTCCTTCAGCGCGTACTTGAACAGGAAGGTCTGGTCGGCCAGTTCCAGCGCATTGCCGTGCTTGAGGTTGATCTCGAACTGGCTGGGGCCCATTTCATGGACATAGGTATCGGTGTCGATGCCCAGCTGTTCACAGGCGCGGTACAGGTCGTCGAAGAAGCCTTCCAGATCGTTCAGCGTGGAAAAGCTGAAGGCATCGAAGCCACTTTCACGCCGGCCGGTGCGCAGCGCCGGTGCCTGGTAGGGCTGATCGGCATCGGCATGGGCGGCAAAAATGTAGAACTCCAGCTCGGGTGCCACCACCGGGGTCCAGCCGCGCGCCTGATAGCGGGCCAGGATGTTTTTCAGTGCCGAGCGCGGGGCCAGCGGCGACAGGCTGCCGTCATGGTCGATGTTGTCGCACACCACCAGCGCGCGCGGGGTTTTGGCCCAGGGCACCGGGCGCAGAGTGGCAAAGTCCGGGCGCAGTACCACGTCCGGATCGTTCTCGCCGTAAAAGCGGTAATCGGGAAATTCGCCCACGCAAGTCTGGATGGCCACGGCGCGGGCAATGCGTAATTCCTGGCCTTTGATCAGCGCCTGAGCGGGCAGGGTTTTGCCGCGCGGGAAGCCGCTGACATCGGCAAAGGCCAGTTCTACGTCGCGGACGTTTTGTTGCGTCAACCATTCGGCCTGAGCGGCCGTGATGGAGAGTTGGGACATGCAGGTCTCCCTTGGAGCGTTCTTGATTGTTTCAACTATCTGCCTGTCTGTCTGTCATGCATTTTTTTGATTTTGCGGGCTTGGCCCTGTGGGCATTATGCCACCGGCAGGGGGGAGGGCAAGCGTGGCGTCGCCTTGTTGATCGGATGTGGCCCAAATACAAGGCTGCTGTATGAGACAGGCCACAGTATGATCACAAACGGCAGCACGTGTTTGGTGTGGAATGCGCGGCATTCTGGCCGCGCAAGAGCGGATGGATGGGAATCTATCGGGAAGAGTGTTAAGGCAAAGGCTTTGCCAGACAGGCTGGATGATGCCGGGTTCTGTTGTGGTCTTGGGCTGTTTGCTCAGTACACATGGGGTGGTGCTGTTGTGTGATCAAAAATTCATCAAGCCTGCGGTGCAGTGCTGCGCTGATGTCAGCCAAGGGCGGCGTGGTGGGGATGAAACGGGAAGGCCGTGCAGGCAAGCAGTCTTCCCGAATCATCCCGGCAATGCCAGGTTCAGTTCTGTATTTGCACCGCCCCTTGCTGACAGCCTGGCATCCGCTTGCCATGGGGCGGGTTTAACGCATCACAGCCGGAAGCGGGATACCGAAGCGTTCAGTTGCCGTGCATGGTTGTCGATGTTGTGCATGGCCTCCACCGCCAGTTGCACCGAGGACTGGGTTTCTTCCACCACCCCGGCCACCTGTTCCACGCTGACGGCAATATTGGCACCGGCCTGGCTTTGTTCGGTCATGGCACTGACCACGGCGTGCAGGCTTTCCAGTGCGGCATGGGCCTGCTGGCTGATGGTGTCCAGCGTCTCTGCGGCCTGGTTGGCCTTGCCTACCCCCAGTTGCACTGCCGGGCGGATTTCTTCCATGCGGCCAGCTACCGTGCCGGTTTCGTTGACCACTGCCTGGACGATATGGGTGATTTCATCGGTGGCGGTCGCGGTACGCTCGGCCAGTTTGCGCACTTCGTCGGCCACCACGGCAAAACCGCGGCCCATTTCCCCGGCGCGTGCCGCTTCGATGGCGGCATTCAGTGCCAGGAGGTTGGTCTGGTTGGCAATGTCGCGAATGGTTTCGGCAATACCGCTGATATTGCGGGTGCGTTCGGCCAGGCTGCCCACCAGGTCGCTGACATCGCCCACCTGGGTGGCAATGGACTGGATACCGCTGGCCGCTTCCTTGGCCACGACTTCCCCTTCGCGCGCCAGCTGGCTGGAGCGGCGTGCGCCCTCTTCCGAGCCGCCGGCATTGTCCTTGACGTGATCAATACTCACTGACAGCTGTTCGATGGATGCCGCTGCGGATGCAGTGGAGTTGCTGGCAACACCGGAGACCTCGTCCACTTTCTGCATTTGTTCCGACAACTGCTGGCCGGCCACGCCGATGTCGTCGGTGGACTGGCGGATCTGGCTGATCATTTCCCGCAGCTTTTGCTGCATTTCCTGCATGGCGGCCAACAGGCTTTCCGGCGGGCCATTGACTTCGATCCGCTCGGTCAGGTCGCCCTGGGCAATATGGCGCACCACCTGGGCGGCATAGGCCGGCTCACCACCCAGCGAGCGCACGATGCTGCGCGACATGGCGGTACCCAGCAGAATCAGCGTCACCACGGCCACGGCGCTGAGCACCAGCAGTACCGTGCCTTGCTTCCAGAACAGGGCGTCGATGTCGTCAATGAAGAAGCCGGTGCCAACCGTCCAGCCCCATGGGTCGAAACGCACCACGCCATTGAGCTTGGGCAATTGCTCCTTGTTGGCCCCGCGCGAGGTGATGATGGTGACGATGCCGTAGTGGTCCTTTTGCAGCGCCTCGTCATACACCGCTACTGTGGTGCGGCCGTCGGGTACGGTGCTGCCCATGTCCACCTTGCCTTCGCGCTCCGCCTTGGGATGAAGCACCAGCCGGTTATCCTTGTCGCGGGCAAAGAAGTAAATGTCATCCACCTTCAATGCCTTGAGCGTCTTGCTCGCCTGGTCTTGTGCCTGCTGGCGGGTCAGCTTGCCGCTGGCTTCCTGCTTGGCATAGTAGTCCAGCGTGTTTTCCGCCATGCGCAACAGCATGGTGATCTGCTCGCGTTTTTCACTCTGCAGCGTGCTGCGAGTGATGTACAGGGACGATGCCGCCAGCGCGATCAGGGCAATAAGGCTGGCTGCAACGATGATGATGAGGCGGGTATTGACTCGCACGATTGTCTTCCCGTTTGGCTGTATTGGTTTTGTCAAACACCGTCATGACCCCTTGTCTTGCTGCGCTTCTCCGGGCTAGCAGCTCAGGCAGCGCAGCTTGTTTTTCGGGCAATGACCGGTGAGGGGTGATGCAGTAAGTCCGCTTTTGCAATCGGCATTAAAAATATACCGTGGCATTTTTAATACTAAACCGTGTCTGCCGGGGAAAATAACTGCTGAAAACCCGAATCCGGCAAACGCTTGTGTCGTTTTTTTAACTCTTTTGTTTATAGCTCCTGTTTTGCCAGAGCAGCAGTGAAAACCGCAAAATCACGTTCTACCTGATCTGCATAAGCGGTGGCATAGCTGGCAATCGCCTGGTCGAATTTGTCCGACTGGCCGATGTAGCCGGCCAGTTCGGCCGCGCGGCCACTGGATTTGGCATGTGCCCTGGCCAGGGCCCAGGCGCAGGCCTGGCCAAAGGCAGCCAGGCTGTCCGCGCTGGCGAATGACTCCAGTGACGGTGCGGCCTTCATGTCGCGCAGCTGGCGCACATAGAAGTGCCGTTCACCCGGCCCGCTCGTCCAGCCCAGAAACACATCGCTGGCGGCCTGCATCAGCCGTTGGCCAAACACCACCCGCTTGCCCTGATGGCCATGCACGCAGGCAGCGGTGTAGGGCTCCAGTACCGAGCGGCGCGCTTCTTTCAGTTGCAAGAACAGCGGCTGGTCGTAGTTGTCCTGCAGCAGCATCACCAGGCAGCGCGTCCCCACGCTGCCCACGCCCACCACCTTGAAAGCGGCGTCCACCAGCCGGAAGCGGTCCAGCAGCGTCTGGCGATCCTCCTTCAGCGTTGTGCGGTAGGCGGCCAGCATGGGACGCAGCAGGTCGTGGGCCTGCCCTTCGCCCAGCCAGTGTTCGTCATTGCCCCATACCTGGTCTTGCTGCTGCATGTGGAAAATGACCGGCGGATTGTCCTGCAGGCGCAGATTGCCATTGTCCAGCACCGTCATCTTGGGCAGCAGCTTCTCCTGCGTCTGGTTTCTGGCCTTGTCCGCCAGCTTGAGCAATTGCTGGCGCACCGTGTCGCTGGGCGAGCGTTCCAGCAATTGTTCAAAACCCACCTTGCTGTACCACAATTCCAGCTGGCTGATGCGGGCGTAGTCCTGCATGCGGCGGCGGTAGGTGCCCACCAGCTGGTACACCGCCTGCGCGCCGCTGACGGTGCCAAAGCCGCGCTGGCGGGCGGCCAGCACCACGCTGACGGCCAGACGTTTCAGGTCCCACTCCCAGGGGCCGTGATGGGTTTCGTCGAAATCGTTGATGTCGAACATCAACTGCCGTTCCGGCGAGGCGAAAAAACCGTAATTCATCAGATGGGCATCACCACACACTTGCAGGTGGATGCCGCTGTCAGGGCCGGCGGCCAGGTCGGCAGCCTGGATCATGGCCATGCCGCGGAAAAAGGCAAACGGGGAGGCCTGCATGCGCTGGTAGCGCAGGCCAATCAGCCCGGGTACGCGGTCCGCCGAACTCTGGCGCAGCATGGCCAGCACATCGCGGCTGGGGCTGAGTACGCATTCTGCCTGCCGGGTGCGCGGGCAGTGTTCACGTCTGGCCTTGCCGGCGGCAAGGCCGTTTTCATATTGAGGATGGGTAGTGCTGGGCATGGCAGGCAACCTGATAGATGACAGTCAGCCCCAGTGTAATGGTTAAGTCATGAAATTTTGATGATTGGTGGCATGGCGCGCTGCTTGCGGCGGCTTCAGTCCTGCAACAGGAAGCGGGCAATGTGCTGCTGATAGCGCCGGGCGGCGTCCGGATGGGCTTGCCAGTGGGCAGCCAGCAGGTGGCCGGCACCGTCAATCAGCAAGCGGCTACGGCTTTTGGCCTGACTGGCGCTGTCATGCAGCCGCTGGCTCAGCGCGCGGGGAATCACGGCATCGTGTTCTGCCTCCACCAGCAGCAGATGGCCGCGAAAACCAGCCAGCCTGTCCCAGGCATCGCTATCCAGCCAGCTGTCCTGCTGGCGCAGCACGGCGCTGAACGCCGGGCCGAACGGGACGGCAAAGGCATCTGGCGTGTAAGCGCCGGGTACTTGCAGGATCAGATGGCTGCATTGAATGTCGTCCAGCAGCCGGATGGCGATATAAGCGCCCATGCTGCTGCCCAGTAAGGCCAGGGACTGTGTGTGCAGCCCGCCTGCAACCATTACGGTTTCGGCCTGGCGGACGCGGTGTGCCAGGCTGGAGCCGGTCAGGCTGCCGCCGGTGTCGCCATGGCCGACAAAATCAAAGGCGGTGCTGGCAATGCCTTGTTGTTGCAAGGTCAGGCGCAGGGGCAGGAAAGGCGCGCGCTGGCCATTGCCTGCGCCGTGCAGCAACAGCAGGTGGGTGCGTGGTTGCGGGCAATGCAGTTGATCGCCGTGCAGCAGATGGTTATCGCAGGCAAGCGGGAACAAGGACATGGCGGTGAAGGGTGGAGGGCAAAACGGGAATCTTGCCCCTTGCACAGGCGTTTGTCATGTGGATGTTATCCACAGAACTATCCACAGGCTGTGCACAGTATCCACCGGTACAGGTATTGCCTTGCGCTTTGTACACAGCGTGTTACGTCGTCAGTGATGGGGCTTGTCACGCAAATGTGCATGAAAATACAGCTTATCCACAGCTTGTGCAGGAACTGTTCAGGCTATCCACTGATCTGTGCCAGTTTTTCATATTATCCACAGCCATCCGGCAGGACGGCTGGGTTGTCATGGCTGGCCGGGGATGGCCTGTGTGTTCATTCGGCGCAGCGTTTGATCATACGTTGCCAGGGCGGGGTGAGCGGGATGCCGTTCTGGTCCACCTGCACCTGACTTCCCGATGCTTGTGGTGTGATGCTGACTTGCAGGCTGGTGTTGTTGCTGACCGGATTGAGTAGACGGATGGCGGCGGCACCATCACTGGCGGTGTCCCGTTTTACATAATCGTCGGGAATCTTCAGCCGGCGCATGCCTTGCTGCAAGCATTCGGCAATTTCTGCCGGCGGCTTGGCGGACTGTAATTGCAAGGTGCTTTCTGCCTGCGCGCTGATGCTGGCGGAAAAAATGCCAAGGCAGGCCAGGACAGGCAGGATGCGGGACAGGGTCTGTGGTGGCATGGGTTGGTTTCCCGACAATAAAAACGGATGGAGTGCTGTGCCTGGGGGGCTGGTTCCGCCCTCCGGGCGGGCAGATGTTAAGGAGTGTTGAACAGCCCGGCATGCCAGGCGGTGGACAACAGCAGCAACAGCAGCAGCAAGGCCAGTTGCCGGCGACTGGCGCGGTATAGCCGGCTGCGCAGCTCATCTGCGGGCAAGCGGCCCCTTTCCAGTCGTTCGCGGCATTGGCGCAGCAGGGACAGGCTGCGCCATTCCTGCATGAACAGCAGCAGGCAGCCCAATAGTTTGGCAAGGGCCACTGGCGGCAGCCTGCCGGAAATCCACAGCTGCTCCGGGTGCTGGCCCAGCATGGGAAGGCCGCTTGCCAGCCACAGGCATAGTGCCAGATGCCACCAGTTATTGGCGCGCAGGCTGCGCTGCCAGGCCGGGGCATCGGGCTGATCGGCCAGATTGCGCCCGCGTGCGGCGATGGCACCCAGGCCGCAGCCCAGCGCCAGCAGATGAAGCGTGGCAAGCAGCCATTGCAGCATGATGACCCCCCGGTCTGCCAAGTTTTCCTACACTAGAGAAGCCGTTGCAGGCTGGCAAGCGGTGGCCGGAATAAAGGGCCGCAGCTGGCATGGCTGTGGGATATTTGCCGATGTCTGTCAGTACGAAGGCATGAAAAAACCGGCCGGAGCCGGTTTGTCAGAATGGTTTGTCTGGCCTAGCCGCGCACCTGACCGTCACCCAGTACCACCCATTTCTGGCTGGTGAGGCCTTCCAGTCCTACCGGGCCACGGGCGTGGATTTTGTCGGTGGAAATGCCGATTTCCGCACCCAGGCCATATTCGAAGCCATCGGCAAAGCGGGTGCTGGCATTCACCATCACGCTGGAGGAATCCACTTCACGCAGGAAGCGACGGGCGCGGCCGTAGTCTTCGCTGACGATGGCATCGGTGTGGTGGCTGCCGTAGTGATTGATGTGCTCGATGGCTTCGTCCAGATCCTTCACCACCTTGATGGCCAGAATCGGGGCGGAATATTCGGTGAACCAGTCGTCTTCCGTCGCCGCCAGTACCTTGTCACCCAGGATGGCACGGGTGCGTTCGCAGCCACGCAGTTCCACGCCCTTTTCCCAGTAGGCTTCAGCCAGGCGCGGCAGGATGAATTCGGCAAATGCGGTGTGCACCAGCAGGGTTTCCATGGTGTTGCACGGTGCATAGCGCTGGGTCTTGGCATTCATCGCGATGTTGAATGCCTTGTCCGGATTGGCGGTGTCGTCGATGTAGACATGACAATTGCCATCCAGATGCTTGATCACCGGCACGCGTGCTTCGGCACTGATGCGGGCGATCAGGCTCTTGCCGCCACGCGGCACAATCACGTCGACGTATTGCTGCATGGTGATCAACTCGCCCACGGCGGCACGGTCGGTGGTTTCCACCACCTGCACCACTTCGGCGGGCAGGCCGGCCACCCGCAGGCCTTCGCTGACACAGGCGGCAATGGCCTGGTTGCTGTGGAAGGCTTCCGAGCCACCACGCAGAATGGTGGCATTGCCGGATTTCAGGCACAGGCCGGCGGCATCGGCAGTGACATTGGGGCGGGCTTCGTAAATGATGCCCACCACGCCCAGCGGCACGCGCATCTTGCCCAGCTGGATGCCGGAAGGACGGTAGCAGAAGTCATCCATTTCACCCACCGGGTCCGGCAGGGCGGCGATCTGGCGCAGGCCTTCGGCCATGCTGGCCACGGTGGCGTCAGACAGGGCCAGACGGTCGATGAAGGCGGCGTCCAGCCCGGCGGCGCGCGCAGCGTCCAGGTCTTGCCGGTTGGCGGCCAACAGTTTGGCGCTGTCACGCACGATGGCATCGGCCATGGCATTGAGTGCCTGGTTTTTCTGGCGGGTATCGGCCTTGGCAATGGCGCGGCTGGCTTTGCGCGCCGCCTGGCCGACGCGCTGCATGTAGTCCTTCACATTCATGGCGGATGTCCTGAATCAGATCTTGTCGGGGTAGTCAGCCAGATTACCGCAAAACCTGCTGCCGTATCCAGTCAGCCGCCAGATGGATATTGTCGGACAGTGGCTTATTCCACCAGTGCGCAGGGGTGGAAGTCCAGCGCGGTGAAGTCATCCGCCACTTCCTGGCCGAATTCCAGAATGGTTTCGTCGTCCTCGATGTAGTGCCAGTTGAGGGTGATGTAATTGCCTGCCACTGCTGCGTCATTGAACAGGCTGAACAATTCCAGCAGCACCTTGGTGCTGGAACTGTTGAAATAGGCCAGCTGCACGTCCACCGTGACCTGGGTGGATTGCAGGGTGGGCAGGTAGGCATTGATGGCCTGCATGATGGGGCCGAAGAAGGCGTGGGCGTTTTCCGGATAGCTCTCGCCGCGCAGGCTCAGCTGGTGGCGGTCAAACTGGAAATTCACTTCCGGGGTGGACGAAGTGGGCGCGATATACAGGTTTTGCATGATGGCTGCTTTTAAATGGTGGCTTTGAGGTAGAAGGTGGTGAAGGGTTTGCCGTCGTTTTCTTCAACAAAATCGAATTCGATGGGATTGCTGGAGTCACGGGCCACGGTGAGAAAACCAAGGCCAGCGCCCTTGCTGCCGGCTTCGCCTTCTGCGCGCAGCTTTTCCTTGTAGCGTGCCTTGATTTCTTCATTGGTCATGGTGCGCAGCGGTTCCAGCTTGGCGCGGATGTGCTCCACGCCTTCCGGGGTGATGGGGTTGGCGCAGACCACGTAAAACTGGCCGTCGGTTTCGCCCACCCACAGGGAGCCCATGCGGATTTCATGGTCGGCTGCGCTGCTGGCGCTCAGATGGTCGGCGGAGTAATGCACCACGTTTTGTGCCATTTCCACGAAGACGGAAAACAGCTTGCGGCGGGCGGTCTGGCTGGCATCCAGGCTGGCCAGCCGCAGACGCAGCGAATCGCCCATGGCAGTGACAATGCTTTGCGAGAAGTAGCCGGTATAGAAAAACACCACGTTTTCCTGGCGGGCCAGTTCCTTGAATCGGTGAAAGTCGGTCAGGCTCATGCTGTGCTCACTTGCAATGTTGATGGGTCAGGCCAGGTGGACGCCGAACAGGCTGACGTCGTCGCGGCGGCTGTTCTCGCCCTGCCACTTGAGGAAGGCGTCGATCAGCAGTTTTTGTTGTTGCTGCATCGGCTTGCCGGCGTGCTTGAGGATGTTTTCCTTCAGCCGCTTTTTGCCAAAACAGATGCGCTTGGGGCCGCCGATCTGGTCGATGATGCCGTCGGTGCTGATATACAGGCGGCTGCCCGGCGGCAATTGCACCTGATGGTTGTCCCAGTGGTAATCCAGCGGGGTGCCGACATAGCCCACGCCCTTCTTGTTGCCGTCCAGTGTGTCCACTTCCTCCTTGCCCGGCTGCAGTACAAACAGCGGCGTCTTGGCCGAGGCATAGGTGAGGGTGCGGCTGGCGTTGTCGAACCAGCAGAAGGCACCGTCCATGCCGTCGTCCGAGTTCAGTTCCGGGTGATCGGCAAGGCCGGCTTCTTCCGGGGTGAGCTGGCCCAGCGACTGCTTGACCTGCTGGTTGATGGCGCGCAGCAGGGCGGCCGGGTTGTGCAGGTCGTGGCTGCTCAGTACCTGTTTCAGGGTGGAGGCCATGATCAGCGTCATGAAGGCACCCGGCACGCCATGGCCGGTGCAGTCGATGACCGCCACAAAGAAACCATCCGGCCGTTTGACAAAGTAGTAGTAGTCGCCACCAACGATGTCGCGCGGGGCCCATACCATGAAGTAGTCGTCCAGCGCGGCGGCCATGTCGCGGCGCGAACTTTGCAGGAAAGACTGCTGGATCACGCTGGCGTAGTTGATGCTCTCCATCATCTGGCGGTGCTTTTCCGCCTGCTGGTCGGCCAGCGCCTGCATCAGCGACACCCCCTGGCCCATGCCGGCATAAGCATTGTCCAGATTGATCAGGAAACCGTCGGACAGCACCTTGCGGTCTGCTTCCAGCGCCATGAAGGACAGCTCGGTGATGGGCGTGAGGTAGTCCACGATCAGCGGGCTGGCATTCATGAATGAGGTGCATGGCTTGCGGCCGAAAATCTCGCGGTGGAAGGGCCGTGCCAGCGTGCTCATGAAGGTATTGCGGTTGATGATGCCGACCGCGCGCTGCTGTTCCACCACCGGAATGTTGGCCAGAGATTCGTCCTGCGAAAACAGCTCCAGTACGTGGTAGTTGTTGTCAGAAGGGCTCACGGTTGGCGGCGTTTGCAACAGATGACCAGCCATCGTGGCGGTGTGTGCGGGCTGGGGCGTGCTGTCTAGCGGCATGGTGTGTCTCGGCAAGAAGTGACTGGCGGCAGTCTAGGATTCCCGCATGATGATTCGGTTACGGCACCATGAATTTTGCTTTATTGCTAATCAAATACGTATCAATTGGTAATTATCTGTTGCAAGTGAAGTTACGGTACTTGCAGGGCCAGGGTTGTTGCTTTGGGCCCACCGGCCAGCTTGTGCAGCGGGCCTTGGCCATGATCAGGCTTGACCCTGTGATGCAAAGGGCTTATTTTGTTAATCTAGCAACCGCTTGGTTGATAAATAAAACAATGAACTAGCCTACATCCTCGGGAGACTGCATGAGCGCCTATCAAGAATTCCACCGCCGTTCCATCGAGCAGCCAGATGTCTTCTGGGGTGCCGAGGCACAGCGGATTCACTGGCACAAGCCCTGTACGCAGGTGCTGCAATACGACAATCCACCGTTTCGCCAATGGTTTGCCGGTGGCGAGACCAACCTCTGTTACAACGCGGTAGACCGCCACCTGGAAACCCGGCCCGACCAGGCCGCGCTGATTCATGTCTCCAGCGAAACCGGTGCCGAAATCACCTACACCTATCGCCAGCTGCACGAAGAAGTCAGCCGCTTTGCCGCCATCATGCAGGCACAGGGCGTGGGCAAGGGCGACCGGGTGCTGATCTACATGCCTATGGTTCCCGAAGCCGTGTTTGCCATGCTGGCCACGGTGCGGCTGGGTGCGATTCACTCGGTGGTGTTTGGCGGTTTTGCCTCGGCCAGCCTGGCCACCCGTATCGAAGACGCGGCGCCCAAGCTGCTGATAACTGCCGATGCCGGCATGCGTGGCGGCAAGGTGATTGCCTACAAGCCGCTGGTGGACGAGGCGATGGAGCTGGCAGGTGCTGCAGCCCCGGCCAAAGTGATTCTGGTCAACCGTGGCCTCGCCGAAGCACCGATGATGAAGCCGGGGCGCGATCTGGATTACGCCACCCTGCGTCAGCAGCATCAGGACGACCGCGCCGAGGTGGTGTGGGTGGAGTCCAACCATCCCAGCTACATCCTGTATACCTCCGGCACCACCGGCAAACCCAAGGGCGTACAGCGCGACACCGGCGGCTATGCCGTGGCGCTGGCGTCCAGCATGGAATACATCTACGGCGGCAAGCCGGGGGAAACCTTCTTTTCCACTTCGGACATCGGCTGGGTGGTGGGTCACTCCTACATCGTGTACGCCCCGCTGATCTGCGGCATGGCCACGCTGGTGTACGAAGGCCTGCCGATTCGCCCCGATCCGGGCATCTGGTGGCAGCTGGTGGAAAAATACCGCGCCACGGTGATGTTCTCTGCCCCCACCGCCATCCGCGTGTTGAAGAAGCAGGATCCGGAATGGCTGCACAAATACGATCTGTCCAGCCTGCGGGCCTTGTTCATGGCCGGTGAGCCGCTGGACGAACCCACCGCCAGCTGGATTTCCGAAGAGCTGAAAATCCCGGTGCTGGACAACTACTGGCAGACCGAAACCGGCTGGCCGATGCTGACCGTGTGCAATGGCGTGGAAGCCCTGCCCACCAAGCTGGGCAGCCCCGGCTTGCCGGTATATGGCTATAACGTGAAGCTGCTGGACGAGGCTACCGGCGAGGAAGTGCCGGCCGGCGAGAAGGGCGTGATTGCGGTGATTCCGCCGCTGCCGCCGGGCTGCATGAGCACGGTGTGGGGGCAGGACGAACGTTTTGTGAACACCTATTTCAGCCTGTTCCAGGACCGCAAGGTGTACTCCTCCTTCGACTGGGGCATCCGTGATGCCGACGGCTACTTCACCATTCTTGGCCGCACCGATGACGTGATCAACGTCGCTGGCCACCGCCTGGGTACGCGGGAAATCGAAGAAGCCGTGTCCGGTCACTCCGCCATTGCCGAGGTGGCGGTGGTGGGCGTGCATGACACGCTGAAGGGACAGGTGCCGCAGGCCTTTGCCGTGCTGCGCGACCCGTCGGTGTTGAAAGACCCGGAAAAGAAAGCCGCACTGGAAAAAGAAGTGATTGCCAAGGTGGCATCCCAGCTGGGGGCCATTGCCAATCCGGCACGGGTGTATTTCGTCAACCAGCTGCCCAAGACCCGTTCCGGCAAGGTGCTGCGTCGCTCCATCCAGGCATTGGCCGAGGGGCGTGATCCGGGCGACCTGACCACGCTGGACGACCCGACCGGGCTGGAGCAAGTGCGCGAGGCGGTGCAGTCCTGAGCAGATAACTGATTGGGTGGAAGCAGCCGGTACGGGTCAGTTTCCGGCTGTGGATTCAGCCGCATCCTTTGCAGGATGCGGTTTTTTTACGGCTGATTATCAGGCGCGGAACACGCCAACGGCCGCATGCAGCGCCTTGGCATGGCTGCTCAGCTGGTCGGACGCGGCGGCGGAAGCTTCCACCGTGGCCTGGTTGGCCTCGGTCATGTTGGCCACCACTTCGATACGCTGGGCCATGTCGGTCATGGCGGCTTGCTGCTCATGCAAGGCCAGGCTGATGCCCTGGATGTGCTGGGCGATCTGGTCGGTATTCTGGCGGATGCCGCTGATGGCTTCGCGTGCCTTGTGGGTTTGTTCAACGCCGTGATTGGACGCATCCACGCTGCTTTGCATCACCCCCACCACGCTGCCCATGCCCTGGCGTATGGTGTCGATCTGACCGGAAATTTCCACCGTGGCCACGCCGGTGCGCTCGGCCAGCTTGCGCACTTCATCGGCCACCACGGCAAAGCCACGGCCCATTTCTCCGGCGCGTGCCGCCTCGATCGCTGCATTGAGCGCCAGCAGATTGGTCTGGTCGGCAATGTCATGAATGGTACGGGTAATGGAGGCAATGGCGTCGGTCTGCTTGTCCAGGTCGTCAATCGCGCTGGCGGCACTGGTGATGCGCTCTGCAATGTGGCTGATGTCGCTGGCGGTGGCATGGATCAGCTGTTCGCAATCGCCCACCATCGCGCCGGCATTGCGGGCTTCGTGGCCAACGTCGTCGCTTTGGCTGCCCAGCTGCTGGATGCTTTGCAGCACTTCTTCCACCGACACGCTCATTGTGCGGGTGGATTCGCTTTGTACCGTGCTGCTTTGCTGCAGATTGTGCGCGGCACCGCTCATGCTCTCGGCGCTGCTGTCCAGTTCGCCGGACAGGGTGCGGATATTGCTGGTGATGTTGCGCAGCTGGCGTTGCATGGTGGACAGGCTGTCCATCAGGCTGCCCTGGCTGGCGGACGACAGCTCGATGCGCTGGCTCAGGTCTCCGCTGGCAATGCGGTTGGCCACTTCCATGGCAAGGGCGGGTTCGCCGCCCAGTACGCCAAACACGCGCCGGTACAGCAGTACTCCGCCCAGCACCACCACCACCACCAGCATGGCGGTCAGGCCCAGCATCATGTTGCGCAGATCATTCGCCGTCTTGTTCATGGCGGCATAGGCCGCGTCATCGGCCTTGTGGATGTGCTCGTTCAGGGCTTCAACCTGTTTGGTCAGTGCTTCGGCGCGGTCATCAAAGCCGCTGCCTTTTTCCTTCATCAGCACATTGCCAGCTTCACGGCCACCTTCGACATAGGCCTTGGCCATGCGTTTGCCAACGCTGTAGAACTGGTCGATGGACTGCTGGATGTTGCTGACCTGGCCTGCCAGTTGCGGGTCGAGCCGGGCAATGGTCGGCAGGGTTTTTTGCACGGCCTGATAGTGTTCTTCCGCGTCCTTGTATCCATCCGCTTCGCCGGTGGCGCTGACATCGGTCAGAAACTGCTGGATCTGCACCACGTGGTAGCGCACGTCCGTCATGTTCTGTACCAGATCATTGGTGACGTCCTGTTCGTAATGGGCGGTCTGGTCTATGCGTTGCAGGCTGAACAGGGTGATCAGGCCCAGGCCGAGCAGCAGGACGACAACAATGGCAATAAAGCCGGTCAGGACGGGTTTTAGCTTCTGGTTCTGGTGAGTCATGGCGTGAATCCGCTCGGGAATGAGGCTGAGCCTGTTGTTATGTTGATTTGCTGGTGAGCATGCAGGAGTGCTCCGGCTGCATGGTACTTACCCTGTTCGAGACTAGGGATTTTCCGGGAATGCCTGTGTAATGACAATCATAATTGTCAAACAATGGCCTGCTTGAGCCGGAAGGACGGGCTGCGGCCCGGTGTATCCTGACAAATCGGCCCGCTTGCTGGTGGCGGGCCGTCAGGTTTCAATCGTGTCCCTTGCTCAAGGATGCCTTCAGCTTGTGCATGCTGAACCACACCACCAGTGCCACCAGCGGAATGGCGATGCCGGTGAGCAGCTCCACATTCAGATGAATGCCGACGGATTCCACCGCAGCCAGCAGGTGGTGCAGCAGGCTCACCATGTAATAGGTCAGCACTCCCACCGACAGGCCTTCCACCGTTTCCTGCAAGCGCAGTTGCAGGGCGGCGCGGCGGTCCATGCTGGCCAGCAAGGCGCGGTTCTGTTCTTCATGCAGCACTTCCACCCGGGTACGCAGCAGCGCAGTGGTGCGTTGCAGGCGGGCGGTGATGCGGTCTTGCCGCCGCAGCACGGTGTCGCAGGTGTTCATTGCCGGGGACAGCCGTCGTTCCATGAATTCACGGAAGGGCTGCATGCCGGAGATGCGCTGTTCGCGCAATTCGCCAATGCGGGCTTCCACCAGACGGTAGTAAGCCTGTGAGGCGGAAAAACGGTACTGGCTTTCCGAAATCAGCTGTTCCACCCGGGTGGCAAGGCCGGTGAGCTCGGACAGCAGTTGTGCGTCCGAGCCATTGCCCTCGCCACTGGCCATGCGTTCGGTGATGGCACGCAGCTCGATACCCAGATTGTCCAGATCGCGCATTTGCTTCTTGGCAATGGGCAGCGCCAGCAAGGTGAGCATGCGGTAGGTTTCCAGCTCGAACAGCCGTTGCAGCATGCGGCCGGACTGGTTGGGGCCCATGGCGCGGTCCACCACCACATAACGGGAGAAGCCCTCGGCCAGGCGGGCATCGGGATGCAGTCGCAGGTCGGTATAGGCCGCGCCGTTGCCATCGCCGATTTCGGCACCAATCAGCTCGCGGCCACCAAACCAGCGGCTGGACATGTCGGCCAGCTCGGTTTCGCGTTCGGCGGGCAACAGCACCGCGTGCAGTGCCACCAGCACCACGCCGGGCAGCTCGCGCAGCCAGGCTGAAGGAATCCGGTCCAGCGGGGTGCGGTCGAACGGGTCGTTGCAATCGCCACTGACAATAAAGGTGTAACGGGCAAACTCGGCATGCAGGGACCAGCGCACCAGCAAGTCGCCTGCGCTGGCCGAGTAATAAGCCTGGCCGGGCAGGGGCGCAGGCAGGCCCATGCGCTGGGCCAGATCGGCCAGTGCCGCGCGTTGTGGTGCGTCGTCAAAGTCGTAATACAGGCTGAGCGAGGTCAGCCGGGCTGGCGAGGGAATGGCGGCATAGGGCCGGGCATGCGCCTCTTCGTTCAGTTCACGGCGCAGGTGATGCGGGGTGAGTGTGGTCATGACAGGTCCTGAAAAAGAAACGGTTTCAGGACTGGGGTGGCCGCCAGCCTGCCCAGTACTCAAACCGCTTGCGCGCATCAGCATACCCGAACGTCGCCCTGGCATACCATGCAATTACCACGCCAGCGCGCCAGAGCGGGCACTGAACACCATTCAGCAAGGCCTGGCGCTGTGATGGCGCCGTTCTGCGGTAGCGGGCTGTGTTGGTTTCCGGACAGCCAGCATGGCCGAGTGGAAACTTGCTTGTCACCCGTCACCGGATTGATAGATTAATTTTGTATAAGTGTAGGTAATAATATTATTAAATCGAATAAAGCTGTCGGGTTAGCATGATGCAACCTCACCATTCTGGAGTCCATCATGAAATTGCGCGCGTTTGCCGGTGTTCTGGCAGCTTTGCTATCCGCTCATGTGCTGGCTGATGCCAGCTTGCTGAATGTGTCTTACGACGTGATGCGCGATTTCTACAAGGACTACAACCCGGCCTTCCAGAAAGCCTACAAAGCGAAGACCGGCGAAACTGTCACCATCCAGCAGTCGCACGGCGGTTCCAGCAAGCAGGCCTTGTCGGTGGCCAATGGCCTGGCGGCGGATGTCATCACCATGAACCAGGCCTCTGACATCGACCTGCTGGCCACGCGCGGCCTGATTCCGGCCAACTGGTCCAGTCGCCTGCCCAATGCCTCGGTGCCGTTTACTTCCACCACGGTGTTCCTGGTACGCAAGGGCAATCCGCACAAGGTGCGCGACTGGAATGACCTGGCCAAGCCGGGTGTGCAGGTGATCATCCCCAATCCGAAAACCTCCGGCAATGGCCGCTACACCTATCTGGCAGCCTGGGGTGCCGGGCTGAAACAGCCGGGCGGCAGCGAAGCCAAGGCGCGCGCACTGGTGACGGGCATCTTCAAGAACGTACCGGTGCTGGATGGCGGTGGCCGTGCCGCCACCACCACCTTCATGCAGCGCCAGATCGGCGATGTGCTGGTGACCTTCGAGAACGAAGCCGAGCTGATTGCCCGCGAATTCGGCCGTGGCAGCTTTGAAATCGTCTACCCGCCGCTGTCGGTGCTGGCGGAAAACCCGGTGGCCATTGTCGACAAGGTGGTGGACAAGAAAGGTACCCGCAAACAGGCGGAAGACTATCTGCGCTTCCTGTGGAGTACCGAAGGCCAGACCATTGCCGCACAAAACTATCTGCGCCCGCAGGACAAGGCCGTGGCACAGAAGTTCGATGCCCAGTTTCCCTATGTGAAAACCTTTACCGTGCAAAGCGTGTTCGGTTCCTGGGCGGCGGTCAATCAGAAGCACTTTGCCGATGGCGGCGTGTTTGACCAGATCTACAGCAAGCGTTAAGCGGAGTGACTGTGAGCAATATCTTCAATCTGCGCCATAGCGTGCTGCCGGGTTTCCGGCTCAGCTTTGGCATTACTTTGTTCTGGCTGGCGCTGATCGTGCTGCTGCCTTTTGCCGCGCTGGTGTATTCCACCGTCGGCATGGGCTGGGACGGTTTTTCCGCTGCGGTGGGCAGCCCGCGGGTAATGGCATCCATCCGGCTGTCCTTTGCCACTGCCGGTCTGTCCGCCCTCATCAACCTGGTGTTCGGCTTTCTGGTGGCCTGGGTGCTGGTGCGCTACCCCTTCCCCGGCAAGCGGCTGGTGGATGCGCTGGTGGATCTGCCCTTTGCCTTGCCTACCGCAGTGGCCGGTATCGCGCTGACTACCCTGTATGCGCCCAATGGCTGGATCGGCCAGTTTCTGGCACCGCTAGGCATCAAGGTAGCGTTTACCCCGCTGGGCATCATCGTGGCGCTCACCTTCATCGGCCTGCCCTTTGTCGTGCGTACGGTGCAGCCGGTACTGGAAGACCTGGAAAAGGAACTGGAAGAAGCCGCCACCTGCCTGGGTGCCAGCCGCTGGGACATTTTCCGCCGGGTGATTTTCCCGGCCACGCTGCCCTCGCTGATTACCGGCGGCACCATGGCCTTTGCCCGCGCCACCGGCGAATACGGCTCGGTCATCTTCATTGCCGGCAATATTCCGATGGTGTCGGAAATCGCCCCGCTGATCATCGTCTCCAAGCTGGACCAGTTCGACCAGCAAGGGGCCACCGCTGTGGCGCTGGTGATGCTGGGCATTTCCTTTGTCTTCCTGTTGTTGATCAACCTGATCCAGTGGTGGGCCGCACGCCGCCACGGTGCGCGTTAAGGGGTAAACATGGCCACTCTGACGACTGAAAGCCGCCCGGTACGCTATGCCCTGACTGCCGTGGCGCTGGTATTTTTGTTCCTCTTCTTGCTGCTGCCCTTGATTGGCGTGTTCTGGGAGGCGCTGCACAAGGGCTGGCAGCTGTACCTGACTGCGCTGGTGGAGCCGGAAGCACTGTCTGCCATCAAGCTGACACTGATTTCCGCTGCCATTGCCGTGCCGCTCAACCTGGTGTTTGGCGTGGCGGCCGCCTGGGCGATTGCACGCTTTGAATTCCGCGGCAAAAGCCTGCTCACCACGCTGATCGACCTGCCGTTTGCCGTGTCGCCGGTGGTGGCCGGGCTGATGTTCATCCTGCTGTTCGGTGCCAATACGGTGGTGGGCGGCTGGCTGCAGGACCACGGCCTGCAGGTGATCTTTGCCGTGCCGGGCATCGTGCTGGCCACGGTATTCGTCACCTTCCCCTTTGTTGCCCGCGAGCTGATTCCGCTGATGCAGTCGCAAGGGGCGGATGAAGAACAGGCTGCCATCGTGCTGGGGGCCAGCGGCTGGCAGACCTTCCGCAAGGTGACGCTGCCCAATATCAAGTGGGGCCTGTTATACGGGGTGATTCTCACCAATGCCCGCGCCATGGGCGAGTTTGGCGCAGTCAGCGTGGTGTCCGGCCATATCCGGGGCGAAACCAACACCATCCCGCTGCATGTGGAAATCCTTTACAACGAATACAACTTTGTTGGCGCTTTTGCCTGCGCCTCGCTGCTGGCCTTGCTGGCGCTGGTGACCCTGCTGGTGAAGTCGCTGGTGGAATGGCGGCTGCACCGCCAGCAACAGGCCTCTACCCTGCGTACTGCCGAAGCCCGCTTGCAAGCCCAGGCGGCACAACCCTGAACCGAATGATGTGAACCGCTGCCAGGGGCGGCGGCCGGAGAACCACGATGAGCATTGAAATCCGCAATATACGCAAACAGTTTGGCCAGTTCACCGCGCTGGACAATGTCAGTCTTGATGTCGCTTCCGGCGAGCTGCTGGCGCTGCTGGGGCCGTCCGGCTGCGGCAAGACCACCTTGCTGCGCATCATTGCCGGTCTGGAAAAACCGGATGCCGGCCAGGTGCTGTTTGGCGGAGCCGACGCCACCAATACCCATGTGGCAGAGCGTCAGGTGGGTTTTGTGTTCCAGCATTACGCGCTGTTCCGCCACATGACGGTATTCGACAACGTGGCCTTCGGCCTGTCGGTGAAGCCGCGCCGCGAACGCCCGTCACAAGAGGAAATCCGCGAGCGGGTGATGAAGTTGCTGAAGATGGTTCAGCTGGACTGGCTGGCCGATGCCTATCCCGGCCAGTTGTCTGGCGGCCAGCGCCAGCGTATCGCCCTGGCCCGCTCGCTGGCGGTAGAACCCAAGGTGCTGTTGCTGGATGAACCCTTTGGTGCGCTGGATGCCAAGGTGCGCAAGGACTTGCGCCGCTGGCTGCGCGACCTGCACAACGACATGCACATCACCAGCGTGTTCGTGACCCACGATCAGGAAGAAGCGCTGGAAGTGTCCGACCGCGTGGTGGTGATGGATCACGGCCATATCGAACAAGTGGGCCGCCCGGATGACATCTACGAACATCCGGCCACGCCTTTCGTCACCCAGTTCCTGGGCGATGTGAACCTGTTCCACGGCCGGGTGGATGCCGGTCAGCTCACCATCGGCAATTACGAACAGGCACTGAGCCAGCATCAGGATGCCGACGGCGACGCTGCCGTGGCCTATGTGCGGCCACATGATCTGGACCTCAGCCTGCAGGCCGAAGGTGCATTGGCGCAAGGCCGGGTCGAACACATTCATGCTGTCGGGCCGGTGGTGCGGGTGGAGTTGCAGCAGGCCGATGGCCAGACCATCGAGGCCGCAGTCAGCAAGGAGCGCTTCCGCGCGCTGGGCATCGTGCCGGGCGATACCGTGTACGTGACGCCGCGCAAGTTGGCGGTATTCCTGAAAGATGCCTCCGGCCAGCAGGACTATGTGATCTGATTCCGTTTTGCCGGAACACTAAAAAGCCGCCCTCGGGCGGCTTTTCTCATGGTGAGCTGTGAGCGCGATGCCAGTACGGTACCCGCTCAGACTCAGGCTCAGACAAACAGCTTGCTGAACAGCCAGTACAGGCTGGCCGACAGGGCAATGGCCACCGGCAGGGTCAGCACCCAGGCCATCAGCAGATTGCGGATGGTATCGATTTGCAGGCCGGAGCGGTTGGCCGCCATGGTCCCGGCGACGCCTGAAGACAAGACATGGGTGGTGGACACCGGCAGGCCAAAGGCATCGGCAGCCCCAATGGTGCTCATGGCCACCAGCTCGGCTGAGGCACCCTGGGCATAGGTCAGATGGGTTTTGCCGATTTTCTCGCCCACGGTCACCACGATGCGACGCCAGCCCACCATGGTGCCCAGGCCAAGTGCAATGGCCACGGTCACTTTCACCCAGGTGGGAATGAACTTGGTGGCAGCATCCAGTTCGCTCTTGAAGGTTTTCAGATTGCCAAGCGTGGCCTGATCCAGATGCGCGTCCTTGCTTTGCAGCAGCAGGCGAATGGATTCCGACGCCAGGTACATGTCATTGCGCACATTGCCCACTGATGCCTGTGGTACGGCTGCCAGCGTGCCGTGGGTTTCTATCTGTTTGCCGATCTGGCCGGTAACCGCCGCCAGCGCCGGCACCACATCGGATTCCCAATGCTGGTTGCGGATATAGCGGGTCAGCACCATGCGCGGCTCAAGTGGAGCTGCAACCGGAGCCGCCTGTTGCAGCGACTGTCGGGTGGCCTGGGCCACCAGTACGAACTTGCCCATTTCGCTGGCCGGCAAGGCGCGGTTCAGGCCATAGGACAGTGGCACCGTACCCACCAGAATCAGCATGATCAGGCCCATGCCTTTCTGGCCATCGTTGGAACCATGCGCAAACGACACACCAGAGCAGGTAAGCACCAGCAGGCTGCGAATCCACCACGGCGGAGCCTCCTTGGTTTCCGGTGCTTCAAATAGCTGCGGCTGTTTCACCAGACGCTTGAGCAGTACCAGCAGCAGGGCAGCACAGAAAAAGCCCACCAGCGGCGACAGCAGCAGCGAATAGCCCACCTTGCCGACCTGGGTCCAGTCCACCCCGCTGGTGCCATCGCGACCATGCATCAGCGCATTGGCAATGCCCACGCCGATGATGGAGCCGATCAGCGTGTGCGAGGAGGAGGCGGGCAGGCCCAGCCACCAGGTACCCAGATTCCACAAAATGGCGGCAATGAGCAGGGCAAACACCATGGCAAAGCCGGCACTGGAACCCACTTGCAGGATCAGTTCCACCGGCAGCAGCGAAATGATGCCAAATGCCACAGCGCCACTGGAGGTCAGTACACCGAGGAAATTGAACAGGCCGGACCACACCACCGCCACATGCGGCGGCAGCGAATGGGTGTAAATCACCGTGGCCACCGCATTGGCCGTGTCATGGAAGCCATTGACGAACTCGAAGCCCAGCGCGATCAGCAAGGCCAGAATCAACAGCAGGATGGAAATCCAGCTGCCATGGCGGGCCATGGTGTCATTGACATCGTGAAACAGGTTCAGCCCGGCAAACAGCAAGCCGCCTATCAGCAAGGCCACAAACAATAAAACCGTGCTGCTGTTGGTTGGGCGGTGTACTGCCGTTGCGGCCGTACTGCGGCTGAGTGCCACCTCGGAAGACTGGTTCATGCAAGCTCCTTGAGAATATTCAAAGAGCATTGATAACCGAGGCAGATTGCAAGGGAGTGACAATAAGCTGTCGTTGATTGAATTAAAACAAAACTTAATATATTGCTGTTGCATGCACCTGCCTGTAGCAGCCACACCGCAGTGTGGCTGTCATCAAATCTAGCGCTTGCGGTGATGAGCAACCAGCCGCGCCAGCGCCGCGCTGACCAGCGGGTTGCTTACCTGCTGGGCACCGGCTTCGATTTCGGCCAGTGCTTGTTGGCTGATGCCAATGCGCTTGGGTGGCGGTGGCGGTGGCGTCAGGTGGATGTCCACCTTGATACGCACCTTGCTGGCGCTGTAGCCGCGCGCCTCCAGCGGGGCCAGTAGGCTGTTGCCCATCATGCGCAGCCGTGCCGCCACAATGCCGTTATTGGCAAACACCACCAGCTCGCCATCGCGAATGCGCACCGCACGGCAGGCCTCGGCCAGCTGCGGTGGCAACTGGCTGCGGAATACCTGATCCAGCGCCATCAGCGCATTGGCCTCGCGCGTGAGCTGGCGCAGCGTGCTGTCACCACGGGCGATATCTTCAAACTGGCGTTCTGACATGGGAAGTCTGACTGGGTGGAAGCAGGTATTGTAGCCGAATAATGCACAAGGGCCGCCACCCGGGGGGTGCGGCCCTTGTGTCCACTACCATGCAGCAGTTTACTGCCCGCCTTCCATGTCTTCCAGACTGAAGGTTTCGGTGTGGTCGTTGTAGGAGAAGATTTCCGCGTAACGTCCCCAGCTGATCACGGTATCCAGCGTTTCCTCGGCGGCACCGTCGCTGAGCGAGTCTTCCAGCTCCTGTTCAAAGCGCAGGCGCGGCGCGCGCTGGCCGGGGCGTTCCTGCAGTACACGACGAATCCGCGCTGCCAGCGGAATGTGGCGCAGCAGGTGTTCGGCAAACAGCACCTTGCGTTCCTGTGTGCCGTAGTCGGCAAACAGTTTGCCGGCAGCTGTCAGTTCGATATCACCGTCGCGCAGTTCGACAAAACCCAGGTGTTCCAGCGTTTCGGCCACCGGGAACAGGTCGTCCACTTCCAGCAGCAGCTTGCTGCCGATTTCCGGCAGGTCGGCGCGGCCGTTGTACGGTGCGGCGGCCAGCGCTTCCATCAGGCCGGCCATCAGGTTGGTGGACACTTCGGTCAAGGGGCTGCCGATTTCCAGTTGCACCTTGTGCAGGGTGTCGGCGCTGCGGCGCTGGGTCATCAGCGCGTAGATGTCATCCACCATCTTGCGGAATGCCGGGTCCAGCCGGTTGCGCGGATGGGCAAACGGTACCTTGATTTCCGCTACTACCCGGCCGGGGTTGGACGACAGTACCATGATGCGGTCACACATGAACACCGCTTCCTCGATGTTGTGGGTGACGATCAGCACGGACTTGATCGGCAGTTGCTTCTGGTTCCACAGGTCGAGCAGGTCGGTACGCAAGGTTTCTGCGGTCAGCACGTCCAGCGCCGAGAACGGTTCATCCATCAGCAGCAGGGTGGGGTTCACCACCAGGCCACGGGCGAAACCGACACGCTGGCGCATGCCGCCGGACAGTTCACGCGGATAGGCGTTTTCAAAACCATCCAGGCCGATCAGGTCGATGGCGGCCAGGGCGCGGCGGCGGCGCTCCTTGGGTTCCACGCCCAGGGCTTCCAGCCCGGCTTCCACGTTTTGCAGCACGGTCAGCCACGGGAACAGGGCAAAGGTCTGGAACACCATGGCCACGCCTTCGGCCGGGCCGGTCAGCGGCTGGCCGCAGTAGTTCACTTCGCCGCTGCTGGCCTGAATCAGCCCGGCAATGATGCGCAGCAGGGTGGACTTGCCCGAACCGGAACGGCCCAGCAGGCCGACGATTTCGCCTTCATGCAAGGTGAGGTTGACGTCGTCCAGCACCTGGATATCGTCTTCGCCACCCTTGTGATAGCCCTTGTCGACATGCTTGAGGGAGAAGATTTCCTGCCGCAGGGTTGTGGTTTCGTTGTGCATGATTTTCCCCCTGGTCAGTTGAGACGGAGTTTGTTTTCGGCAATGGCGTACAGCGGACGCCACAGCAGACGGTTGAACAACACGACAAACAGCGACATCACGCAGATGCCGAGCAGAATCTTGGGAAAGTCACCAGCAGCGGTCATTTGGGCGATATACGCGCCCAGGCCGTGGGCTGCCAGCTTGTCATCGCCCCAGGACACCATTTCCGACACGATGCTGGCATTCCAGGCACCGCCGGATGCGGTGATGGCACCGGTAATGTAGTAGGGGAAAATGCCCGGCAGCATCACTTGCCGCCACCATTGCCAGCCCTTGATGTGGAAATTGGTGGCTGCTTCGCGGAAGTCATTGGGGAAGGCACTGGCACCGGCCACCACGTTGAACAGGATGTACCACTGGGTACCCAGCACGATCAGCGGCGACAGCCAGATATCCGGGTTCAGCTTGAAGTGGACAATGAACACCACAAACACCGGGAACAGCAGGTTGGCCGGGAAGGCTGCCAGGAATTGGGCAACCGGCTGGATCATCTCGGCCAGGCGCGGACGCAGGCCGATCAGCACGCCCAGCGGCACCCAGATGACGGAGGCCAGCGCAATCAGCAAGGTGACGCGGATCAGGGTGATGAAGCCCAGGCCAACCACCTTGAAGGTTTCACCCAGTCCCACTTCGCTGCTGATGAAGCTGTACAGCCGCCAGCAGACATAGCCTACCAGCAGGGTGATGAAGGCACCCCATACGATATCCAGCCCGCGGGATACGCCGGAGTGGGATTCGGTGTGGATGGCACGCGGCAGGCTGATGTTCAGGCGCAGGCGCGCCAGTTTTTTCAGCAGCTTGCCAAACGGACGCAGGATCTGCTGGATGACGCGGGTGCGCTGGATCAGGTTCAGCACCCAGGATTCCGGTGCCGCCTGCGACATGGTGTCTTCCAGGCGGAACTTGTCGGCCCAGGCCACCAGCGGGCGGAACAGGAACTGGTCGTAGATGATGATGACCACGGTCATGGTGAGAATCACCCAGCCAACGGCCGTCAGGTTTTTCTGCGCAATGGCCATGGCCAGATAGGAACCCACCCCCGGCAGGGTGACGGTCTTGTCACCCACGGTGATGGCTTCGGATGCCACCACGAAGAACCAGCCGCCGGACATGGACATCATCATGTTCCAGATCATGCCCGGCATGGAGAAGGGCACTTCCAGCTTCCAGAACTTCTGCCAGCCGGACAGGCGCAGGTTTTGCGACACTTCTTTCAGGTCGTTGGGCACGGTGCGCAGCGACTGGTAAAAGCTGAAGGTCATGTTCCAGGCTTGCGAGGTGAAAATCGCAAAAATGGCGGCAAATTCAGCGCCCAGCACCCGGCCGGGGAACAAGGCCAGGAAGAATGTCACGGTAAACGAGATATAACCCAGCACCGGCACCGATTGCAGGATGTCCAGAATGGGCACCAGCAATTGGCCGGCGCGGCGGCTTTTTGCTGCCAGCGTGCCGTAGATCAGCGTGAACACGATGGACGCAAACATGGCGGCCAGCATGCGCAAGGTGGTGCGCAAGGCGTATTCGGGCAGGTTGGCCGCATCCAGCGAGATGGGTTCGGTTTGCAAGGCGCTGATCGGGGCCCAGGTTCCTTGAATGCCGGTGGTGGCAAACAACAGGAAACCCAGGATCAGCGGGAAAGCAATCAAGTCCCAGCGATTGGGCAGCAGCCGCTTGGCTGTGGCGGGAATAAACGGACGGATAACGCTAGTCATCAGGCCTCTCCGATTGGTGTGGTTAACCTGGCGGCACGGTGCAGGCCCCGTTCCGCTTCTTCATCAGATGAGCACCATCTTTTGTTATGGCACGGCATGCCGTGGGCAAACATCAAACTGGCTCTGCAAATGCGCACGAATGATAACAAGGCGCTCATAAAATTTTGATGAAATTTGACATTTTTTTGTATGGATTATGTAACGACATGATTCGATAGAAAAATAGCGGGAAATCAGCCATTTGCCGGTCTTTATGCTTGCTCTGCCTTAATTGGCAAATCAGGATTCATTGCCGTGTTGTGAAATTGCTTGTCATGGCAACGATGACAGCTTGTCATGACTGCCGTATGGCGGCGACAAGTTTGGCCCATATGGCTTGATTCAGCGCAAGCTCGCCCCCATAACCTTGTTCTCGGGATGTGCTACACTTTCGCCTATTTTGTTTTATCGGCCCGTCCGGGCCTCTGGATTGGAATACATGATTTCCTCGCTACTCAAGAAAGTATTTGGCAGCCGCAACGACCGTCTGCTGAAGCAGTATCGTCAGGAAGTGGCGCGCATCAATGCCCTCGAAGATGGCATGAAAGCGCTGTCCGACGAGGCTTTGGCGGGAAAAACCGCCGAGTTCAAAAAGCGCATCGCTGATGGCGCATCGCTGGACAGTATCCTGCCGGAGGCCTTTGCCGTCTGCCGCGAGGCCTCGCGCCGCGTGCTGGGCATGCGTCACTTCGACGTGCAGCTGATTGGCGGCATGGTGCTGCACAACGGCAAGATTGCCGAAATGCGTACCGGTGAGGGCAAGACCCTGGTGGGCACCCTGCCGGTGTACCTGAATGCGCTGACCGGCAACGGTGTGCATGTCATCACCGTCAACGACTACCTGGCCAGCCGTGACGCCGGCATCATGGGCCGCCTGTACAACTTCCTCGGCCTGACCGTGGGCGTGAACCTGTCGCAGATGGCGCATGACGACAAACAGGCTGCCTATGCCTGCGACATCACTTACGGTACCAATAACGAATTCGGTTTCGACTACCTGCGCGACAACATGGTGTTCACCACCGGCGAGAAGGTGCAGCGCAAGCTGGCCTTTGCCGTGGTCGACGAAGTGGACTCCATCCTGATCGACGAAGCGCGAACCCCGCTGATCATCTCCGGCCCGGCCGAAGACAATATCGACATGTACCAGCGCATGAACGCGGTACCGCCGCTGCTCAAGCGTCAGGAAACCGAAGACGGCGATGGCGACTACTGGGTGGATGAAAAAGCCCATAGCGTATTGCTGTCCGAAGCCGGTCACGAGCATTGCGAGGACATCCTGGTACAGCTGGGCATGCTGAAGGAAGGCGACAGCCTTTATTCCGCCACCAACATCACCCTGATGCACCACCTGATGGCCGCCTTGCGCGCCCATTCGCTCTTCCATCTGGACCAGCACTACGTGGTGCAGGATGGCGAAGTGGTGATCGTGGATGAATTCACCGGCCGCCTGATGGCTGGCCGCCGTTGGTCGGAAGGCCTGCACCAGGCGGTGGAAGCCAAGGAAGGCGTGGAAATCAACCGCGAAAACCAGACCCTGGCGTCCATTACCTTCCAGAACTACTTCCGCCTGTACGGCAAGCTGTCCGGCATGACCGGCACGGCCGATACCGAAGCCTACGAATTCCAGAGCATCTATGGCCTGGAAACGGTGGTGATCCCCACCAACCGTCCGATGCAGCGCAAGGATGCGCAGGACAAGGTGTATCGTTCGGCACGCGAGAAGTACGACGCCATCCTGGCCGACATCAAGGACTGCCACGAGCGTGGCCAGCCGGTACTGGTGGGTACCACCAGCATCGAAAACTCCGAGCTGATTGCCGAGCTGCTCAAGCAGGCCAAGCTGCCGCACAATGTGCTGAACGCCAAGGAACATGCGCGTGAAGCCGACATCGTGGTACAGGCCGGTCGCCCGGGTGTGATCACCGTGGCCACCAATATGGCCGGTCGTGGTACCGACATCGTGCTGGGTGGCAACCCGGAACCGGAAATCCGCGCGGTACAGAAGGACGACAGCCTGTCCGAGGCCGAGCAGAACGCCCGCATCGAAGCCATCCGTGCCGAGTGGAAGCAACGCCACGACGCGGTGCTGGCTGCCGGCGGCCTGCACATCATCGGTACCGAGCGTCATGAATCGCGCCGTATCGACAACCAGCTGCGTGGCCGTTCCGGCCGTCAGGGCGACCCGGGCTCCTCCCGTTTCTACCTGAGCCTGGAAGACCCGCTGCTGCGCATTTTTGCCTCCGACCGCGTGGCCGCCATCATGGACCGTCTGAAAATGCCGGACGGCGAAGCCATCGAACACCCGTGGGTATCGCGCTCCATCGAAAACGCCCAGCGCAAGGTGGAAGGCCGCAACTTCGACATCCGCAAGCAATTGCTGGAGTACGATGACGTGGCCAACGACCAGCGCAAGGTGATCTACCAGCAGCGTAACGACATCCTGCAGGATGAAGACGTCAGCGCGGTGGTAATCAATATGCGCGAAGGCGTGCTGTCCGACCTGGTGGACCTGCACCTGCCGCCGGAATCCATGGAAGAGCAGTGGGACCTGGTCGGTCTGGAAAAAACCCTGGAAGCCGAATTCCAGCTGGCCGCCCCGGTGGCCGACTGGATCAAGGCCGAATCCACCCTGGATATTCCGGACATCAAGGCCCGCATCATCCAGCAGGCTGCCGATGCCTATCAGGCCAAGGTGGAGCTGGCTGGCGAACAGGTGATGCGCCAGTTCGAACGCAGCCTGGTGTTGCAGATGCTGGATACCCACTGGCGCGAACATCTGGCCGCCATGGACCACCTGCGTCAGGGCATCCACCTGCGCGGCTATGCGCAGAAGAACCCGAAGCAGGAATACAAGCGCGAAGCATTTGAGCTGTTTGCCGATATGCTGGAGCGTATCAAACGCAGCGTGGTCAATGTCCTGATGACCGTGCAGATTCGCGGTCAGGAAGACGTGGACGCGGTCGAACCGCATCAGCATGGCGAGTACGAAATGCAGCATGCCGAGCCGGGCTCTTCGCTGGGTGCCGCGGACGAAGAGGACAATCCCTTCTCGCCCGAAGCGCTGGCTGAGCAAGGCCTGCGCGTGAGCCGCAACGACCCTTGTCCCTGCGGCAGCGGTAAAAAATACAAGCAGTGCCACGGCCGTCTGGCCTGAGTCCGACCTCGTCTGACCATGCCATGAACCAGCAAACGCCCTGCTTTATGCAGGGCGTTTTGCGTAGGTGCAGCTACGTAGCCGGGTACATTTTGCGGTGCAGCAGATGGTGGGCCAAGGGCCGCTCTGCTACCCTTGCAGCTCATAAATATTGATAACACTGGCAGCGACAACATCATGACCTCAAGCGATACCCGAATTTACCTGGCATCCGGCAGCCCGCGTCGTCGCGAACTGCTGGAACAGCTGGGCGTGCATCTGGAACGCATCCATGCCGATATTGACGAATCCGTGCTGCCCGGCGAAAACGCCGTAGCCTATACCGAGCGCCTGGCGCGTGAAAAAGCGGCTGCCGGTTGGGCCGTGGTACAAAAATGTGGTCTGCCCTCGCGTCCCCTGCTGTCTGCCGATACCACCGTGGTGCTGGATGGAGAAATCTTCGGCAAGCCTGCCGATGCTGCCGATGCCGCACGCATGCTGCGGGCCTTTTCCGGCCGCAGCCATCAGGTGGTCACCAGTGTTGCCGTGCGGCAGGACGAGCGGGTAGAACTGCGTAGCAGCATCACTGACGTGCATTTCCGCGCACTGAGCGACAGCGATATCCAGCGTTACATCGACAGCGGCGAGCCGTTTGACAAGGCTGGTGCCTATGGCATCCAGGGCCTGGCGGCGGTGTTCATCGACCATATCGCCGGCAGCTACACCGGCGTGATGGGCCTGCCGATGTTTGAAACCGCAGAACTGCTGGGCCTGTTCGGCCACCCATTCCCTTGAGCGGAGACAAGACCATGCTGCATCAGTCCATTCCGCTGCCGCGCGACATCCAGCGCCCCAAGGAACAAATCCTCGTCAACATCACCCCGCAGGAAACCCGCGTGGCGGTGCTGGAGGACTCCATCGTGCAGGAGCTGCACGTGGAACGCGCCGCCAGCCGCGGCATTGTCGGCAATATCTATCTGGGCCAGGTCAAGCGCGTGCTACCCGGCATGCAGAGCGCTTTCATTGAAATCGGCCTGGAACGCGCGGCTTTCCTGCACATTGCCGATGTGCTGGAACAGCGCCAGCACCCCACCGAGCCGCAGCGTATCGAAAAAATGCTGTTCGAAGGCCAGACCGTGCTGGTGCAGGTGATCAAGGATCCGATCGGCACCAAGGGTGCGCGGCTGTCCACGCAAATCTCGCTGGCCGGGCGTTTTCTGGTGCATCTGCCGCAGGAAGAACACATCGGCATCTCGCAAAAAATCGAAAGCGAGTCAGAACGCCACAGCCTGAAGGCGCGGCTGGAAAAGCTGCTGCCGCCCAGTACGCCGCGTGGCTACATCATCCGTACCAGTGCGGAAACTGCTACCGATACCGAGCTGCAGGCCGACATCGAATACCTGTCCAAGCTGTGGGCCGACATCCGCCACAAATCGCAGCACCTGCCGGCGCAAAGCCTCTTGTACGAAGACCTGCCGCTGGCGGTGCGCGTGCTGCGCGACATGGTGAGCGACACCACCGAGCACGTGATTGTCGACTCGACCGAAAACTACAGCCGCATGGTGGAATTCGCCGAGCAATACGTGCAGTCTGCCGTGCGCAAGATCGAGCGCTATTCCGGTGAGCGCCCGCTGTTCGAGCTGTTTTCCATCGAGGCGGAAATCGACAAGGCGCTGTCGCGGCGGGTGAACCTGAAGTTTGGCGGCTACCTGATCATCGACCAGACCGAGGCGATGACCACCATCGACGTCAACACCGGCGGCTTTGTCGGCAACCGCAATTTTGACGAAACCATCTTCAAGACCAATCTGGAAGCCACCCAGGCCATTGCCCGCCAGCTGCGGCTGCGTAATCTGGGCGGCATCATCATTGTCGATTTCATCGACATGGACAATGAAGAGCACCAGACTGCGGTATTGAGCGAAGTGGCCAAGGCACTGGCGCGCGACCGCACCCGTGTCACCCTCAACGGCTTTACCAGCCTGGGGCTGGTGGAAATCACCCGCAAGCGTACCCGCGAGAGCCTGGCGCATGTGTTGTGCGAACCCTGCCCCACCTGCCAGGGGCGTGGCGAAATCAAGACTGCCCAGACCGTGTGTTACGAGGTGCAGCGCGAGATCGTGCGCGAGGCACGCCAGTTCGATGCCAAAGGCTATCGCATCCTGGCGGCCCAGCCGGTCATCGACATGTTCCTCGACGAGGAGTCGCAAAGCCTGGCCATGCTGGTGGATTTCATCGGCAAGCCGATTTCGCTGTCAGTGGAAAGCACCTATACCCAGGAACAGTTTGACGTGGTCCTGTTGTAAGCACCGGCCCGGCATGGTCCGGGCTGTGTGGTAATGGAGTAACAAGCATGAAGCAAGATTCCGGCGACGCCCTGTGGCTCGCCATTTTGCAGGAAGCCGAACAGGCCGCGCGTGACGAGCCGCTGCTGGCCAGCTTCCTGCACATGACGGTATTGCGGCACAGCACGCTGGAAGACGTGCTGGCCTTTCACCTGTCCAGCAAACTGGCCAGCCCGGTGATGGACGCCCGCGCCCTGATGGAACTGTTCCGCGAGGCGCTGGCATCCGACCCGGTGATCAGCGCCTCGGTACGGGCCGACATCCGCGCCTGTTTCGAGCGCGACCCTGCCTGTGACAGCTATTCCACACCGCTGCTGTATTTCAAGGGTTTTCACGCGCTGCAAAGCCAGCGCATCACCCACTGGCTGTGGCAGCAGCAGCGCAAGACCCTGGCCTTGTTCCTGCAGAACCGCATTTCCGAAGTCACCGGGGCGGATATCCACCCGGCAGCGCGTATCGGCCAGGGCGTGATGCTTGATCACGGCACCGCGCTGGTGGTGGGTGAAACCGCCGTCATCGGCAATAACGTGTCCATTTTGCATGGCGTGACGCTGGGTGGTTCCGGCAAGGAGCGGGGCGATCGTCACCCCAAGATCGGCGACGGCGTGATGCTGGGTGCCGGTGCCGCCGTGCTGGGTAATATCCGTGTGGGCGACTGTGCCAAGGTGGGCGCAGGCAGCGTGGTGCTGGAAGACGTACCGCCGCACACCACGGTAGCCGGGGTACCGGCCCGCGTGGTGGCGCAAACGGTGGAAGGCGCCATGCCCGCCCTCGACATGGACCAGCGCGTGTGACCCAGTCCACCGTGCACCTGCTGACCGGCCCTTCAGCCGCCCAGGCCTTGCGTACCCTGTTGCCGGGCGATGAGGTGCTGGAGGTGGTGGAAGACTTCGCCCACGGCCCGCTGGCCGATGCCGATGCCATCGACCCGCAGGCGCGGGTGGCGTGGTGGAACCGCATCTGGTGGTCCATGCGCTGGCTGCCGGACATCGACGAAGCCTTTCTCAAGGACTACTGGCACTGTCGCAAGCAGTTGTTCCGCGTGTTTGCCCAGCGCCAGCCGCTCTGCCTGTGGTTGGGCGATGGCGCGCATGACCATTTGCTGCTGGCCATGGTGTGCGCGCATGCTCACGCCAGCCAGCCGCTGTCGCTGGTGGAAGCCGGTGGCAAGGTGGATATCCAGCACAATGGCCGTGTTGCCATGGGCATGTGCGGCCAGCAGGAAATCCGGCAGTTGATCGGCACAGCAAGGCCTGTCGGGCAGGAAGAACGCCAGCGCCTTGCCGCCGAATGGGAACACTGGCAGCAGGCCCCGGCCGGCTGGCGTGAATTGCACCATGGTCAGCTGCTACAGCAGTCCGCCGACTGTTTCGATGCTGCCCTGCTGGAAGCATTGCGTCGTGATGGGCCGCAGGCCGCCGCCCGGCTGGTGGGTGGCGTCATGGGTCAACATGTCACGGCTTTTGTGCCGGACAGCTATCTGTTCTGGCGTGTGGCCATGCTGGCGGAAGCCGGCCTTGTGGTATTGACGCCGCAAGCGGATGGCCCGCCCCACGTGGCCCTGCGCTGAACTCACTTCGCTGTGCTTTGCCTGCGACGGCGGCAAGGGTAGAATCCGCCGCCGTGGTCCGTCCCGATCTTGCCTGACGGCCGCTTTCCGCAAGGATTCCCTCGCATGAACGTCCGCATTGTCGACTACCGCGCAGCCGATGCTGCCGAACAATTCACCCGTTCCCTGCACGAAACCGGTTTTGGCGTGCTGGTGAACCACCCCATCGACCAGCAGCTGGTGGAAAAGATCTACAGTGACTGGCTGGCCTTCTTCGGCACCCAGCAAAAGCACGATTACGCTTTTTCCGTAGAGAAGCAGGACGGTTATTTTTCCCCGGCCATTTCCGAAACGGCCAAGGGCGCCAGCCTGAAGGACATCAAGGAATACTTCCACATCTACCCCTGGGGCCGTGTGCCACCACAGCTGGCCGATGATGCCCGCCGCTACTATGCCAGTACCATTGCGCTGGCGCGCGAGCTGCTGGGCTGGGTAGAGCAGTACACCCCTGCGGACATTGCCGCCCATTACAGTGAACCGCTGTCTGGCATGATTGCCGACAGCCAGCAAACCCTGCTGCGGGTGCTGCATTATCCGCCGCTGACCGGGCAGGAAGCGCCCGGCGCATTGCGTGCCGCCGCACATGGCGACATCAATCTGCTCACCATCCTGCCTGCTGCCAGCGAACCCGGCCTGCAAGTGCAGGACAAGGCAGGTAACTGGGTGGATGTGCCGTGTGACTTCGGCATGCTCATCATCAATATCGGCGACATGTTGCAAGAGGCATCACGCGGCTACTATCCGTCCACCCGGCATCGGGTGGTGAATCCGCAAGGGGAGGCTGCGCGCAGCAGCCGGGTATCACTGCCCTTGTTCCTGCATCCGCGCCCGGAGGTCGTGCTGTCGGAACGCCACACCGCCGGCAGTTATCTGGATGAACGCCTGCGTGAACTGGGCGTGAAAAAGTAAGACCGGTCAATCCGGTGTAAATGACTGTAAATGCCCTTCGGGGCATTTTTTTTTGCTGCTAGGGTGGCTCTGTTTCAATTGTCCGGTGAGTTTCAAGGTGAATGTTCTGTGGCGCTGTCTTATTGCACCTGCGGCCCTTTCTTTAAGTGCCTGCAGCCTGATTACCTCACCGCTGGTGGCCGGTGTGCAATTGGCCAGTACTGCCGTCACATCGGTTGCCAATATGGCACCCAATACCAGTACCAATGGCATGGCTCATCCGCATGATGAGCTGCGCAATATCTGCATCGAATTGAATGCCAATGTAATCGTGGCGGATTTCATTCCCGAATTGCAAAAGCAATTGCGCGACCGCGAAGTGGAAAGCCGTATTTATGCGCCCGGCAATGCGCCGTCAGATTGCGAAGCCATGCTGTATTACACCGTGCTCACGCAATGGGGCTCGCCCATGTTCAGCGATGAATTGCGGCCCTACATCACCGACATCAACCTGCTGCTGAAAAAGAATGGCAAGGTGCTGGCCAATGCCGCTTACCGGCTGGACGGCATGGCCTATGACAAGTGGAGTTCGACCGGCAGGAAGCTGTCACCCTTGCTGAACAAGATGTTTTCCGGCGAAAACATGGACCAGTGGCAGGGCAGTGGTGATGGTGCCAATGGAGCGGCCCGCTTTGAGCAGGATGTCAGCAAGCGGGCCGGTGCAACGACTACCAGAAATTGATCAGCCCGGCGAAGAAACGCTGGGCATCAGTGCGCGAAGCCACTTCGCTGGCGATACCGTTGACGATCTGCTCGATGCGGGCATCGCCCACATCACTGGAAGACACCACATTGCCCACCTTGATGTCACGCTTGTTCACAATGCCGGAAAAGCGCAGCACGGTGGTATTGCCACTGGCCGCCACGGCCTTTTCCCCGGCAATCGCCAGATAGCCATTGGGCAATACATCGGTCACCGACACCATCAGGCTGCCGCTGATCTGGTTGGAGTTGCTGACCTGGCCGGTGCCTTTCAGGCTGCTGCTGCCGGACGCCTTGCCGCTGTAATCAAAGATTTCCTTCAGCAAGCCACCCATGGAAGACAAGGCACCGGGGCCGGATTCGGAAATGGTGGAAGTGCGGTTGGAGGTGGTATTGGCGTTATTGCTGGAAGTCAGGTTTTCCGCAATATTGATTTTCAGCGCATCACCCACATGGCTGGCAATCGGCTCTTCAAACAGCAGCATGGCCTTGTTGGGCTGGTAGATGGAGCCTGGGCTGTCTTCTAATGCCACCGGGGTAAATTGTGGACGAATATGTACCGGTGCAGTCACCAGCATTTGCGGAGAAGAACAGCCGGTGATGAAACCGGAAATGAGCAAACCAGCCATTATCTTGATTGCCTGATTTTTCACGATATCACCCGCTTTCTCTTTGATTACTCCTTATTAATTCTATTGGCATGGAAAGTTAATTAGGGTTACCGATGCCAAATTAAGGTAATAAGATGTAAAGCGATTGGCTCCATCTCTTAACCATGCATAACGTAAATTTACATGGCAGCCGGTACTGACCATGTAATGGCGGACAACAGCCAATTAACGGTATGGGGAGAACAAAATGAGCACAATCGGCGGTATCACTAATCAGGCACCCACGACTTACCAGGTGCTGAAGCAGGGTGCGAAGAAGGTGGCAGATGATGTGGAGTCGGTGGCCAGGGCGGCGGGAAGTGGCCTGGCAAGTGGTGCCAGCGGTACCGGCAGCGCCATCGCGCATGGCCTGACCGCGGCGGGCGACGGCCTGAGCACGCTGGGGCGTACCATCAATACCCTGGTTTGAGCGGGCAAATGCCTTCCGGCCCGGCCCGGTACTTGTGGCGCCAGCCACTGCCCTGGCCGGGTTCGGGGCAACGGGCGGAAAGCTTGTCGTTGTCCGCCAGCAAGAGCGGGCCATCCTGACGCAGTTGCGCATAGAGATCGACCAGCTCGCCAGGGAAGTCTTCCGTGCCGATGTATTTCTGGCGCAGCCGTTTGAGCTCGCCGTTTCTTACCAGCGCATCCAGTGCATTCTGCAGCTGCCGGATGGTGGCATCCGGGGTTTGCCGGTTCAGGGCAAACCAGTACTGTGCCTGACCATCCAGCAGCGCCACCGGGCGGACCTGATTGTCCGGCATGCCGGTTTGCCGTGTCTGCCAGTGCATGGCCCAGTCCAGCATGGCCACCATGTCCACGCGCCCCATTCTCAGCTTGGCCAGGTTGCTGGCATCATCCGGCGCATTGTCCTGCTCTATTCCCGGCCGCAAACCAAGCTGTTCCAACTGCTTTTGCGAGGCAGAGGCAAAAATGGTGCCGACACGCCATTGCGCCAGCTGGCGGATATCCGTGAGCCGGATGTCCTCGCGCTTGCTTAAGCGGTACAGATAAATATGGCGTTTGCCGATGGGGCCAACCCAGCGGAACTGGTTCTCCCGCTCCGCGGTGCGTACGGTGCTGAACAGCACGGTGTCCGGCGTGGATTGCACCGTGGCATAAGCGCGCGACCAGGGCAGCAGTTGCAGCCTGAGCGCCAGGCCGGCCTTGCTGGCCATGGCAGTCAGCAATTCGCTGGCAAAGCCACTCACCTGCTGGCCTTGCAGATAATTCAGCGGCGGCAATTCCTCGGTATAGGCAGTCAGCCCCGCCGCGTGGGCAGGCAGGTGCAGCAGCAGGAATAACGCGACAAGCAGGCGTGAGCGCATGGGGAAGGGGGCAGTTGTTTGACAGAAATTAACCTGTCGCCGCCTGTCAGGCAAGCCTGCCCACGGCTTGCCGGTCAGCTGGTGTAAAATGCCACCCATCAACCACGCCCAGAAGAAATGCCTGTCATGAGTGAGCTTTTAGCCGGATTGAATAATGAACAGCTGCGTGCCGTCACCTGGCCGGCCAAAAGTGCGCTGGTACTGGCAGGTGCGGGCAGTGGCAAGACACGGGTACTGACCACCCGCATTGCCTGGCTGATAGCCACCGGCCAGGTCAATCCCTCCGGCATTCTGGCAGTTACCTTTACCAACAAGGCGGCGCGGGAAATGCATACCCGGCTGGGGGCCATGGTGCCGGTGAATGTGCGTACCATGTGGATTGGCACTTTCCACGGCCTGTGCAACCGCTTCTTGCGTGCTCATTACCGCGATGCCGGGCTGCCGCAGGCGTTCCAGATTCTGGATTCCGCCGATCAGCAAGCCGCCATCAAACGCCTGCTCAAAAGCCTGGAACTGTCGGACGAAAAATATCCGCCGCGTGCGGTACAAAGCTTCATCAACGGCAACAAGGAAGCCGGATTGCGTGCCGACCGCCTGCCGCCGGCGCTAACGCCGTACGAAGCCAAGATGGTGGAACTGTATGCCGCCTACGACGCTCAGTGCCGTCGCGAAGGGGTGGTGGATTTTGCCGAGCTGCTGCTGCGCAGCTACGAACTGCTGCAGGCCAATGCCGCCTTGCGCGCCCATTATCAGGGGCGCTTCCGCCATATTCTGGTGGACGAATTCCAGGATACCAACCGCCTGCAATACGCCTGGCTCAAACTGTTGTCCGGCGAGCACAACGTCCTGTTTGCCGTGGGGGATGACGACCAGTCCATCTACGCTTTCCGCGGTGCCGAAGTGGGCAATATGCGCGCGCTGCTGAGCGACTTCCAGGTAGCCGAGCCGGTGCGGCTGGAACAGAACTACCGCTCGGTGGGCACCATCCTGAATGCCGCCAATGCCCTGATCGAACGCAATGATGGCCGGCTGGGCAAGAATTTGTGGACCGACGCAGGCGAGGGCGAGCAGATCCGCCTGTACGAAGCCTATTCCGATGGTGACGAAGCCCAGTTCATCATCGATGAAGTGAAGAACCTGCAGCGCGAAGGCATGAATCTGTCGGACATGGCCATCCTGTACCGCTCCAATGCCCAGTCACGGGTGCTGGAACATGTATTGGTGAATGCCCAGCTGCCCTACCGCATTTATGGTGGCCTGCGCTTCTTCGAGCGACAGGAAATCAAGCATGCACTGGCCTACCTGCGTCTGGTGAGCAATCCGGATGACGACAATGCCATGCTACGTGTCATCAATGTACCGGCGCGAGGTATCGGTGCCCGCACCGTGGAAAACCTGCAAGCCATCAGCCGCGAGCAGGGTGTCACCCTGTGGCAGGCCTGCTGCGCCGCGGGTGGTGGCCGTACCGCCGCCAAGCTGGGCGAGTTCGTGCTGCTGATCGAAGCCTTGCGCAACAAGAGCACTGACATGACGCTGGCGGAAACCGTCAGTCTGATCATCGACCACTCCGGCCTGCGCGCCATGTACGAGCAGGACAAGAAAGAAGGCGAAGAGCGGCTGGCCAACCTGGACGAACTGGTCAGCGCAGCAGCCGGTTTCTTCCCGGATCAGCCAGAGCTGGCCATTGTCGAATTCCTCAGTGCGGCCAGCCTGGAGGCGGGAGAGCATCAGGCCGAAGCCGGCGAGGACGCCCTGCAACTGATGACGGTGCATGCGGCCAAGGGCCTGGAGTTCGATGCCGTGTTTGTGTCCGGTCTGGAAGAAGGGTTGTTCCCGCACGAAAACAGCATGAACGACAGCAAGGGGCTGGAGGAAGAACGCCGCCTGATGTACGTGGCCGTTACCCGAGCCCGCAAACGGCTGTACCTGAGCTGCGCCCAGAGCCGCATGCTGCACGGACAAAGTCGTTATCCCATTCGCTCCCGTTTCATCGACGAAATACCGAACACGCTGGTACGGGTACTGTCTGCTACAGTGAAACCTGTTCCGCAAGCAAGCCCGCGTCGTGCGCCCTGGCTGGATGAGGCGGTCGCACCTGCCACTGCCATGTCGCTGCAGGGTTTCCGCATTGGCCAGGGCGTCAGTCACGCCAAGTTCGGTTCCGGCGTGGTGATCAATGCCGAAGGCAGTGGCAGTGATGTGCGTTTGCAGATCAATTTTGCGGAGCACGGGCTGAAATGGCTGGATTTACGCTATGCCAAACTGACCGCCGAATAATGACATTCCAGCCAGGCTGGCAGATGATGACGCCATGAGTGACAAACTACCTTCCACCACCTACCAGAGCCTGACTGACGGACTCGATACCACAAATAATGCACGGCGACGTTATGAGGACCCTTACGCCAATCGCTTGTTCCTCATCATCGACAGCCTGCCCGAGATGCAACGTGCACTGTCAATGACGCTGGCCTCGTTTGGTGCTGACAAGGTTGAGTTTGCCAGCAAGGCCGGTGATGCACTGGCCAAAATGGCCAAGTTCGAATTCGACGTGGTGCTGTGCGACTACGATCTGGGCAATGGCTACGACGGCCTGTATCTGTTCGAGGAGGTCAAGGAGCGCAACCTGATCAAGCAGTCCTGCGTGTTCATGATCGTCACCGGCGAGCGCCGTTCGCAACGCGTCATCTCCGCGGCCGAACTGGCACCGGATGACTACCTGCTCAAACCGTTTACCGGCGAAGTGCTCAGCCAGCGTCTGGAAAAGGCCATGCGCCGCCGCGAGGCTTTTCGCGTGGTGGACGAAGCCATCATGCGCCACGAATATCTGGCCGCCATTGATGCCTGTAGCCGACGCATCAGCCAGCGCGGTGAATTCACGCTGGACTTCATGAAGCTCAAGGGCAGCCTGGCGCAAAAAATTGGTGACTTCGACACCGCGCGTAATCTGTATATGGAAGTGCTCCGGCTCAAACCCCTCTCCTGGGCCAAGCTGGGTCTGGCCAAATCGCTCACCGGCCTGAAAGCCTACGACGAAGCCAAGCTGTTGTTCGAAGAAGTACTGGCCGACAACGAAAGGGTGATGGAAGCCTACGACTGGCTGGCCAAGCTGCATCGCATTCATCACGACCTGCCCGGTGCGCAGGACACCCTGCAAAAGGCCACCGCGCTGTCCCCGGTGGTATTGCGTCGGCAAAAGCAGCTGGCCGAAGTGGCCTTGCTGAACAAGGATCTGGAAACCGCCGAGGCTGCCAGCGAAGAAACCCTCAATATTGCCAAATACACCTGGCATCGCAGTCCCACTCATTACGCCATGCTGGCGCGGGTGCAAATGGCCCGTGGCGAAACCGGCACTGCCGCCCGCACCCTGGGTAATTTGCGCCGTGATTACCGCTACAACGAGATGGGCGAGTGGATGTGCAATGTCATCGACAGCCAGTTGCAAACCAGGCTGGGTAATCACGAAAAGGCGCGCACCCTGCTGGCCAGTGCCGAAACGGCTTACCAGAAGCTGGGCAGCAATCTGCCGGCCGAGGCGCAAATGGAATTTGCCCGTGCCTGCTTTGCCCAGGGCAAGCAGGACAGCGGCAATGCCGCCATGCGCGACCTGGTGCGTAACAATCATGATGATGAAGAACTGCTGTCCAGCATTGGCAGCCTGTTCGAGGAAGTGGGGCTGGGTGATGTCGGCCGCCAGCTGATTGCCGAAAACGTGCAGTCGGTACTGGAGCTGAACAACCAGGCGGTACGCGAAGCCCAGGCTGGTCGTTTCGAGCAGGCCATCGAGCGCTTCGTCAAGGCGCACGAGGAAATGCCGCACAATGTGCAGGTGATGCTCAACCTGGCCAATGCCACCATGGCCTATGTCCACGGCAATGGCTGGCACGAAAGCCATATGCGGCGTGCCTATGACATGCTGACCCAGGTACGGGACCTGGCGCCGACCAACAACAAGTTCCAGAAAATCCTCAAGGCCTGGCGGCAACTGGTGGAAAAGCTGGGCAAACCGCAATGGGTGCTGTAAACAGGCTGCGCGTGCTGGTGGTGGATGACGAACCACTGGCGCGCGAACGCATGGTGGGGCAGGTGGCCCAGTGCGGTGCCACTGCGGTGGCAGCCTTGCCGGATGCCGCCGAGGCTGCCCGCTGGCTGGAACGGCAGACGGTGGATGTAGTCCTGCTGGACATCTCCATGCCCGGCATGAGCGGGGTGGAACTGGCCCGCAAACTGCGTACCCAGCAACTGCCTCCGCAACTGGTGTTCACCACCGCGCACGAGCAGTATGCAGTCGATGCCTTCGAGCTGGATGCCGCTGACTACCTGCTCAAGCCGGTACGGCTGGAACGATTGCGACAGGCACTGGACAAAGCCGCCGCCCGTCGTGGCCAACTCCCGGCCATCGAAGCCCATTTCACCGTGCGCCATCGCGACAGCCTGCTTAACATCCCCGTTTCCACCGTGCGTTATCTGAAAGCCGAGCAGAAATATGTCAGCCTGGCCACAGCCAATGGCGAATACCTGCTGGACGAGTCACTGGTAGCGCTGGAGCAGCGACTGGGCGACAGCGTGCTGCGCATACACCGCAATTGTCTGGTGATGCGCCATGCCTTGCTGGCGCTGCTGCGCATCGGGAATGAAGAAGATGAGCAATGGGGTGTGCAGCTGCGGGATATCGCACAGCCACTGGCCATCAGCCGGCGGCAGTTACCCCAGATTCGTGCCTGCTTGCGTCAGGCAGACCACCTGCCCTGAGCGCTGATTTCCTCCCACCGCAAGCGTGCTGTCGGTCACTTTTCATGGTTCGTCAGCATTGGTTTACACAGCTAAAGCCCGCTATTTAGATTAAGGACCAATAAGTCTAGGTATAATTACTTAGTTGGCGGCTGAGTTCGGCTTTGCCCATCCGGGCTGCCATCGCTTTCTATAGAATTCCGTTTTTCCCTTCTCCTCCCTCGTCCATGCGGATAAAACTGACCACGCTGGGATGCGTGCTGCTGTGGCTTTTGCTCAGCCTGCTCATTGCCCTGGCCTTCATCAGTCGTGCCGTACTCAGTGCCGAACAAGAGTTCGACATGCTGGGCGAGCGCCTGTCCGAGCAACTGAACCAGAAGTTGCTGGTCAACCAGACCATTCTCGACAGCTATGCTGCGTTCAGCATGCTCAATGCCCAGCATGCCGGTGAACAGGAGCTGCTGTTTGTCCAGCAAATGGCGGAGCGTTATCCGCAGCTGGTCTCGCTGGAGCGCATCGAGCGGGTGCGGGCGCAGGATGTGCCGTCCTGGCATCGCGCCATGCAGGCCAGCCTGGGCAGCGATTTCCACCTGCACGCCTATACCCGGCAGGGACAGGCTCCACTGACCGCCATGCCGGTACAGGCCGAGTACTACCCGGTCGTGTCCATTTTGCCGATGAACCCTACCGTGCGCCCCTTGCTGGGCACCGAACTGTCGGTGGATGAGCGCTTCCGCCGTGCCTTGCAGGAGGCACAGCATTTTGGCCGCACCGCGATGTCGGCTGCCTTCTCCCTGCGCGAGGGCTATCGCGGTCATTTGCTGTTGCAGCCACTCAATACCAGCAGCGTCCTGCTACGTGGCCAGCTGGCCGATCAATTCGTGGCGCTGGTGTTACGCACCGATTACCTGCGCCCGGCCAATACCGCCCTGCCGGTCGGGCTGAGTTTGAGCCTGCGCGCGCGCGGGCCTGGCAGTCAGGGCCTGGAGCCCTATGTGACCATTCAGGGCCAGAGCCATGGCTGGCTGGACACCCTGGGTTTTCCGCGTCTGCGGCTGGAGCGGGCCGTCGGCAACGATTCGCAGCCCTTGCTGCTGCAACTGGACTGGCAGCTGGGCTGGTATCTGCTCAGTGGTTTCGAGCGCAGCGTCATCCTGTGGCAGTCGCTGCTGTTGCTGGTGTTGCTGGGTCTGGGGCTGCGCTTTTACTGCGGTCAGCTCACCAAACAGCAACGACGCGAGAACCATCTGTTTCATCTGGCCAATCACGACCGCCTGACCGGGCTTGCCAACCGCAACCTGTTCTACGACCGTCTGCAGCATGCCATCTCGCGCCTCAAGCGCAGCGACAGACGACTTGCCGTACTGTTTCTGGATCTGGACCGCTTCAAACCGGTCAACGACCGCTTCGGACATGCAGTAGGCGACAAGGTGTTGCAACTGATTGCCGCCCGTATCCTGGCGGTGATGCGTAATGAGGACACGGTGGCGCGACTGGGTGGCGATGAGTTTGTCCTGTTGATGGAAGATGTGGAGTCCAACCGCGAGGCGGACCGGGTGGTGGAGCGGCTCAAGCATGCCATCCAGCAACCTTACGAGGTGGATGGCCATACCGTGTTGCTGGGTGTGAGCATAGGCATTGCTTATTATCCACAGGACGGCATGCTGATCGAGGAACTGCTCGATGTGGCCGACCGCAAGATGTATGGCGACAAGGCGCCCGCCATCGAACGCCATTGAATGCTGTGGTGTTTGTGTTGCCATGCAGCGCAAATATCCGGCCTCACCGTGGTCAGCGTCGGCGCTTATGCATTAGAATCCTGCGATCATAGCCAGGGGAACACCATGTACCAGTCCGACTTCACCAAATTCATGAGCGAATTTCTGGACAAGCATCCGGAAGTAGACCAGCAACGTCGCGAACTGCGCCTCACCCTGTGGGACCGCAAGGTCAGCCTGGACGACCAGCGCCGCTGGAAGGAATCGCGCGTACCGCAAAAGCCTTACGTCTACCAGCCGGAATAAGCAGTCCCGGCCCGGCGTCCGCCGTGGCCATTTGCCAACGCCCCCTGCTGCCACTGATGGTTAACCCCGTCGGTCAGGTGCTGCCAGTGGGCGTTTTGTCATTTTTCCGAGAGTATCCATGACCAGTCGTACCGTGCCGCTGGACGGCACCTTGCATGATTACCTGATGGCCATTGGCCTGACCGAACACCCGGTGATGCGTGAGCTGCGCGAATTCACCGCCGGCCATCGCATGGCCAAGATGCAGATCGCCCCGGAGCAGGGCCAGTTCATGGGCTGGCTGGTGCATTTGCTGGGCGTGCGCCGTTATCTGGAAATCGGGGTATTCACCGGTTACAGCATGCTGGCGGCGATGCTGGCGATGCCGGCAGATGGCGACGCGGTGGCCTGCGACGTCAGCGAAGAGTTCACCAGCATTGCCCGCGACTACTGGCAGCGTGCCGGGGTGGCCGGGCGTATCCGGCTGCAGTTGCAGCCCGCCTTGCTCACCTTGCAGCAACTGCTGGCAGAGGGGCAGGCCGGTCAGTTCGATCTGGTGTTCATCGACGCGGACAAGCCCTCCTACCAGGACTATTTTGAAGCCTGCCTGCAATTGGTACGGCCCGGTGGCGTCATTGCCATCGACAATATCTTCCTGTCCGGCCGCGTGGTGTCGCCACGGCCGCAAGACCCGCCCGGCGTGCACCTGATGCATGCCTTCAATGCCCGTCTGCAGCAGGATGCGCGCATCCGCCATTGCGTGCTGCCCATTGGTGACGGCCTGACCCTGTGTACCCGTCTGCGCTGATGGCCGGCTGACCGGTCAGAACTTTCCGCCCGTCCGGCAAGTCTGACCGGTTTTTTGTTAAGCAAGATGTTTGTCATCCGGCCGCTGCGGTTGCGGTGCTATGATGGCAAGCTGAACTTTGGTCTGGATTGTCATGCTCAACCGCCGTCCCCGCCGTCAAATGAACCAGATGAACGTGGTGCCCTACATCGACGTCATGCTGGTGCTGCTGGTCATTTTCATGGTGACTGCTCCCATGTTCACCCCTGGTGTCATCCAGGTGCCCAGCGTATCGCAGGCCGCCACGCTGGATGCGCCGCCGCTGGAAGTGGTGCTGGATGCCGGTGACAAGATGCAAATCAAGGATGGCGACAAGGTGACACCGGTGGATTCGCGCAGCACGCTGGCCAGCCAGGTGGCCGCCATGCTGGCCGGAGCCGACCGTCCGGTGGCCATCTCGGCCGACAAAGACCTCAAGTACGCGGATGTGGTGTCCGTGGCCGATGATCTGCACAAGGCCGGTATCAAGCGCGTTGCCCTCACCGTCAAGCAGCAGAATCATCAGTAAGGCATGAACCGTTCTCCTTCTTCCTCCTGGTCTTTGCTTGCCTCCTTGCTGTTGCATGGTGCAGTGATTGGCCTGATGCTGTGGGCCGGTCTTGCCAGCAAGCAGCCGGTGAGCGAAGTTCCGCTGGCGCTGGAGTTGTGGAGCAGTCCACCGCCAGCCCCCGCTGCCGTGGTAGAACCGGTGCCGGTCAGCAAGCCGCTTCGTGTTGCACCTCCCCCAACTCCCCCCGCCCCGCCGCCGGAGCCGCCTGCTGAGGTGAATCTGGGTGCGAAGAAAAAGCCGGAACCCAAGCCGCAGCATCTGGTAAAACCACCGGTTGAAGTACCGAAAAAGCCTGAGCCGGTACATAAGCTGCTGCCGGAAAAACCCAAGCCGGAGCCGGTAAAAACACCGCCAGCCAAACAGCCTGAACCCGCGAAAAAGCAGGAAAAACCAGCCAAAACGGTAGAAAAAGCCCCGGCCAAGCCTGTTACGCCGGTTGTAACGGAGAAAAAGCCGGTCAAACTGCCGCCAGCCACCACGCCGGGCAAGGGCAGCAAGCAGTCGAAAACCTATGACAATCAGGCTGACGATTTGCTGTCGCAACTGGATGCGCCCAATACCGGTCACAAGGCCAATGCACGCAGCACCCAGGCCGGCAGTGCCAATGGCGTGGCTGGTGGTGCGGTGAATGGTTCGGCCGCGGCCAAAGGCGGCTGGATCGACAAGGTCAAGGCCAAGATCACCCCGCTGGTACAACTGCCGCCCGACCTGAGCGGCAACCCCAAGGTGGTGGTGCTGGTCACCCTGTTGCCCACGCTGGAAGTGAGCAAGGTGCAGGTGATCGGGCCAAGCAGCAGCAGTGCTTACAATGAGGCGGTGCAACGTGCCATCTGGGAAGCACGCACCTTCCCCAGCTTGCCGCCAGGTGCCAATTTCAATGACGGCTACCGCCAGTTCAAGATGGAATTCCGCCCGCGCTGAGCAACAGCGCCGGGAGGAATACCGTGTTTTTGCAAAAATTTCAGTCTCAGAGGGAACTCATGCCGGGCATTCGTACTCTGTTTAAGCTATTGCTAATGTTTGTCTTGCTCGCAGGCCAGTCTGCCCGTGCCGAGATGACCATCGAGATTGTCGGTGGTGGTGCCAGCAAGCACGCCATTGCCGTGGTGCCGTTCAAGGATGAAACCACGCGCATGCGTGAGGCGCTCACCCCCATCATCCGCAGCGATCTGGAACTCTCCGGTGTATTCCGCATGGTGGATGGCTCGGCCATTGCCAATGTGCCGGTCGAGCCGGTGGATATCCGTTACCCGCTGTGGCAGGCCGCCGGAGCGCAGTCCATCGCCATCGGCAAGGTCGAAGCCGTGGCCGGTGGTCAGGTGAAGGTCAGCTTCCGGCTGATGGATGTGGCGCAGAAAAAGCAGCTGACCTCTGGCGAGTTCACCGTGACGCCGGACCGCAGCCGCGAAGTGGCACACACCATTGCCGACATGATTTACGAGGCCATCACCGGGCAGAAGGGGATTTTCAATACCCGCGTGGTGTATGTGCTCAAGAGTGGCCGCAACTACATGCTGCAAGTCGGGCTGATCACTGATGTGGACAGCAACCGGGCGCAAACCATCCTGCGCTCCAAAGAGCCCATCATCTCGCCCAGCTGGAGTCCGGATGGCCGCTATCTGGCCTATGTCTCCTTCGAGAGCAAGAAGCCGGTGGTATGGGTGCAGGATCTGGCCACCGGCCAGCGCCGTGCAGTGGCCAATTTCAAGGGCAGCAACTCGGCACCGGCCTGGAGTCCGGATGGCAGCAAGCTGGCAGTGGTACTGACCACCACCGGCAATTCGCAGATTTACCTGGTCAACACCCTGGGTGGAGCGCCGCGCCGTATCAGTTACAGCGATGGCATCGATACCGAACCGACCTTCACTCCGGACGGCAGCCAGATCTACTTTGTGTCCGACCGTACCGGCGGGCCACAAATTTATCGCATGGCTGTCAGCGGCGGAGCCGCACAGCGCGTTACTTGGCAAGGTAACTACAATGTTTCACCGCGCGTATCGCCGGATGGCCGCACCCTGACCTTCATCCGGCGAGAATCCGGGCGTTTCCGGGTGATGGCACAGGATCTCACTACCGGGGATGTCCGTGCGCTGTCGGAAAGTGGTTATAACGAACGACCCAGTTTTGCCCCCAATGGCCGTATGGTGCTGTATGCCAGCGATACCGGCGGCAAGAGCGTGTTGTATGCCACCACGCTGGATGGCAGCAGCAAGGTCAGACTGGCAGTGATTAATGGCGAAGTGCAGGACCCGTCGTGGGGCCCTTTCAACAATCCGCAATGATGTAGTGCATTCAAATCCAAGGAGCGAAGGCATGAACTGGAAACAACTCGTACTCGGCACCGCTACGGTTACCCTGCTGGCTGCTTGCGCCAGCACCAAGCCGGCCGCCGTCACCAGCAACACCACCCCGGCTGCTACCGCCAATCAGGGCGTGGCTCCGGCTGATACCGGCAGCAGCAATCAGGGCAAGCTGAATGCAGACCCGCTGCACGACCCGAACAGCCCGCTGTCCAAGCGCAGCGTGTATTTCGACTTTGACTCCTCCACCGTCAAGAGCAGCGACAAGCCCACCGTGGAAGCCCATGCCGGCTACCTGAAGGACCATGCCGACCGCAAGGTGATCATCCAGGGTAATACCGACGCCCGCGGCAGCCGCGAATACAACCTGGGCCTGGGTCAGCGCCGTGCCGAAAGCGTGAAACGCTCGCTGGAAGTGCTGGGCGTGAAGGACAGCCAGGTTGAAGCAGTCAGCCTGGGCAAGGAAAAGCCGAAGGCTACCGGCAATACCGAGGCTGATTACGCCGAGAACCGTCGCGCCGACATTCTGTATAACGGCGAATAAGGCAGGGTAGGGCAGGCTGTTGCGGCCTTGCCGACTTGCCATTCCATCAGGCCGGACATCTAGCCAGAAACCTGTTTCAGGCTGCTATGATGTCCGGCCATCCTGTATGCAACGGACCGAGAACCGCCCCATGAAACGCCTTGCCCTCAGCGCGGCGCTGCTGCTTACCCTGTCTGCCTGCGCTACCACCAGCGATATCGAAGCCACCCGCTACCAGATCGACCAGGTCAATCGTCAGGCCAATGCCCGCCTTACCGAAGTGGAAAGCAAGCTGTCCAACGAGAAGCTGCTGGAAATGGTCAATCAGGTGGAAAGCCTGAAAGCCGAAGTCGCCAAGCTGCGCGGCGAAGTGGAAGTGGCCAACTACAATCTGCAAACCACGCAAAAACGCCAGAACGATTTGTATAACGATCTGGATGGCCGTCTGAGCCATCTGGAGAGCGCGGGCAAGGAAGCCGCCGCCCAGCAGGCGGCCAGCCAGCCAGCCAGCAGCCAGCCTGCCGCTGCGAACGATACCCAGACCAGCCCGGACTACGACAAGGCGCTGAACCTGCTGCGCGCGCGTGATTTTGCCAAGGCAACGGCGGCACTCAGCCTGTACATCCAGCAGAATCCCAATGCGCCGCAGGCGATTGATGCCCTGTACTGGCTCGGTGTGGCCCATACTGCGCAGCGTCAGTACGATGCCGCCATCGAAATCCACCGTCGCTTTGCCGAGCAATACCCTGACAACCCCAAGGCACCTGATGCATTGCGCAATGTCGCCAACTGCCAGCGCGACCTGGGTCAGGTGGATATTGCCAAGGCCACGCTCAAGCGCCTGATCAAGCTGTATCCGTCCAGCTCCGCCGCCCAGAAAGCGCGCGAGCAGCTCACCAAGATGTAATTCCCCACAGCCTGCTTGCACGGCACATGTCGGCAGGCGGGCTGAACCCACCTCATGATGCTACCCGCCCTTATCGAACAGGCCAGCTTCGGCCTGCTGGCCATGGCCTTGCTGTTGCAATGTCTCGGTCTGCCGCGCTCCTCCTTGCTGGCGGGCGCAGCAGCCATTGGCCTGGCATCCTATTGCGGCTTGTTACAGCTGTTGGGTCTGCTGGCGTTATTGCTGGCCGGTGGGCTCAGCTATGTGGTGTACCGCTTTCCCCGTCCTGCCTGGACTGCCTTGTGGCTGGCACTCTTGCTGGTGCTGGCCTTACATGTGCTGCCCGGTTTTGACAATCCGCTGCTGTGGCAGGGCAAGCTGACGCCGGACAGTCAGCCCTACCGGCTGTTCTGGAGTTTTGACAAGGGCGTGGCCGGATGGCTGTTGCTGCTGGGCCTGCACGATGCCCCCCACCATGGCCGGGCCTGGGGCGGTACTGTGGCGGCGGTGGGGGTGTTGTTGCTGGTACTGGTGCTGGCGCTGGCGCAGGAAAGCGGCATGGTTGCCTATGCCCCCAAGCTGCCGGCCTGGTTGTTGCCCTGGCTGTTTGCCAATTTCTTCCTGACTGCCATGCCGGAGGAGGCCCTGTTCCGTCATGGCCTGCAACGCTGGCTGGAAAACCGGGTGGAGCCTCTGCCTGCGCTGATTGCTGCCTCACTACTGTTTGGTGCCGCCCATGTGGCAGGAGGCTGGGGCTGGGTGGGTCTGGCCACGCTGGCCGGGCTGGGTTATGGCCTGGTGTATGCCGCCACCCGGCAGGTGGCGCTGGCTGCGCTGGCGCATCTGGCCTTCAATACTGCGCACTTGCTGCTGTTTACCTACCCGCGTCCGGGCTGAGCCAGAGACAGCGCGTGCGACAGTTGGTGCAACTGTCTTGATATCAAAATAAAAAACCATTCCGGCCCCCCCCGGCTCTCAGGTAAAATCACGTCTTTATTCCTCCCTGAGCTTCACCGCCATGATTGAAGTCGGCATCGTGATGGGTAGCAATAGCGACTGGGAAGTCATGCAGAACGCCGCGCGCGTGCTCAAAGACTTCGGTGTCGCTTTCGAAACCCGCGTCGTCTCCGCCCACCGTACCCCGGATTTGTTGTTCCAATACGCTGAAACCGCCGCCAAGCGCGGTCTGAAAGCCATCATCGCCGGTGCCGGCGGTGCTGCCCACCTGCCGGGCATGCTGGCCGCCAAGACCCACCTGCCGGTGCTGGGCGTGCCGGTGCCGTCCAAATACCTGCGTGGCGAGGATTCGCTGCTGTCCATCGTGCAAATGCCCAAGGGCATTCCGGTAGCCACCTTTGCCATCGGTGAAGCCGGTGCCGCCAATGCTGCACTGTTTGCCGTTGCCATGCTGGCCAATGCCGTGCCGGAACTGGCGGAAAAGCTGATTGCCTTCCGCAAGCGCCAGGAAGAAACCGTGCTGGGAATGACCTTGCCGGAGGTGGAATAAATGGCGGCCATCCTGCCTCCGTCCATGCTGGGCATTCTTGGCGGCGGCCAGCTGGGCCGCATGTTTGCCGTGGCTGCCAAGACCATGGGCTACCGCGTGACGGTGCTGGACCCGGATGCCAATGCGCCGGCCGCCCAGTTTGCCGATGTGCACCTGTGCGCCCCGTTCAACGACGCCGATGCACTCAAGACGCTGGCGCAGACCTGTGCCGCCGTCACCACCGAGTTTGAAAACGTCAATGCCGACGCCATGCGCGAACTGGCCCGCACCACCCGTGTATCGCCTTCGGGTGACTGTGTGGCCATCGCTCAGGACCGCATTGCCGAAAAAGCCTGGATCAACAAGGCCGGTCTGCCGACCGCGCCCTATCTGGCCATTGAAAGCGTGGAAGACATCCAGGTCGACCTCACGCCTTACCTGCCCGGCATCCTGAAAACCGCCCGTCTGGGTTACGACGGCAAGGGCCAGGTACGGGTCAGCACCCAGGACGAAGCCCGCGCCGCCTATGCCAATCTGGGTGGTCAGGCCTGTGTGCTGGAAAAAATGCTGGACCTGAAGCTGGAAGTATCGGCCATTGTCACCCGCGTCAGTGCGGCGCAGATGGCGGTGTTTCCGGTCGCGGAAAACAGCCACGCAAACGGCATTCTGGATGTATCCATTGTCCCGGCACGGATTGCCCCGGCGCTGGCGGCATCCGCCCAGCAGATGGCGCAGAATCTGGCCGAAGCGCTGGACTACGTTGGCGTGCTGGCGGTGGAATTCTTCGTGCTGGCTGATGACAGCTTGGTGGTGAATGAAATCGCCCCGCGCCCGCATAACTCTGGCCACTACACCCTGACTGCCTGTCTCACCGACCAGTTCCAGCAGCAAGTACGTGCCATGTGCGGCCTGCTGCCGGGCCGTACCGACCTGCTCAGCCCGGTGGTGATGGTGAACCTGCTGGGTGATGTCTGGAAGGAAGACGGCGGCGAGCCCAATTGGGACGTACTGGCCGAGGCCCCCAACGCCCAGCTGCACCTGTACGGCAAGAAGCAGGCGCGTCCGGGTCGCAAGATGGGCCACTTCAACGTGATGGCCGCCACTGCCGACGAGGCACTGGAACAGGCACAGGCGCTGAAGGATACGCTGTAAGCCATTCCGGCTCCGCCAGCTGACAACCCGTTGGCTGCGGAGCCGACAAGTTTTCAAAATCGCCAGCCCGCCCACAAGGCAGGGTGGCCCAGCCTTTAGCAAGGACGTGTCATGAGCGGACTCAACACCACCAATCTGAAAAGCCTGAAGAAAATCTACTCCGGCAAGGTACGCGATCTGTACGAGATCGACGACAAGCGCATGCTGATGATCGCCACCGACCGTCTGTCCGCCTTCGACGTAATTCTGGACGACCCGATTCCGGCCAAGGGCCAGATCCTCACAGCCATCTCCAACTTCTGGTTTGAAACCCTGAAGGACGTGGTGCCCAACCACCTGACCGGTGACAAGCCGGAAGACGTGGTGTCCGCCGAAGACCTGCCGCAAGTGGAAGGCCGTGCCGTGGTGGCCAAGCGCCTGAAAGCCGTGCCGATCGAAGCCGTGGTGCGCGGTTATCTGGCCGGTTCCGGCTGGAAGGAATACCAGAAGTCCGGCACCGTGTGCGGCATTGCGCTGCCAGCCGGCCTGCAGGAATCCAGCAAGCTGCCCGAACCCATCTTCACCCCGTCTACCAAGGCGGCCGTGGGCGATCACGATGAAAACATCAGCTACGAGCAGTGCGTGGGCATCGTTGGTGCCGAACTGGCTGCCAAGGTGCGTGACACCGCCATCCTGCTGTACAAGACGGCTGCCGAATTCGCCGCCAAGCGCGGCATCATCATCTGCGACACCAAGTTCGAGTTCGGACTGGATGAAGACGGCACCCTGGTGCTGATGGACGAAGCGCTGACTCCGGATTCCAGTCGCTTCTGGCCCGCCGACAGCTATGCTGCCGGGACCAATCCGCCGTCCTTCGACAAGCAGTTCGTGCGTGACTGGCTGGAAGCCTCCGGCTGGAACAAGCAGGCTCCGGCCCCGGCAGTACCGCTGGACGTGCGTGAAAAAACCGCGGCCAAATACCGCGAGGCACTGGAACGCCTGACCGGCAACTAAGCCGCCACGCGCAGCACAGCAAGACCCGACGCCCGGCCTGTCCGGGCGTTGTCGCATCCGGAGTGGCGCTTGAGTGCGGCATGGCGCAACGCTTACACTGGCTGCCTGCCGCCATTGTCGAAGGATGTGCCTCATGACCACCTTGCAAGCCGTGCTGGTCACCCCGCGTTTGCACTTGCTGCCGCCCCATACCGGGCTGGCCCGCGCCATGCTGGATTATCAGGTAGCCAACCGCCAGCACTTTGCCCCGTGGGACCCCAAGCCCGGTGACATGTTCTACACCGAGCTGTACTGGACCATGCAGTTGCGCCAGCAGGCGCTGGGCTGGGAGCAGGGCATGTGCGCGCGCTATTTGCTTA
>NZ_JAELUD010000217.1:0-316 GCF_016429185.1 Aquitalea sp. ASV11 | reverse complement strand
CCCCCCCCCCCCCCCCCCCCCCCCCCCCCCCCCCCCCCCCCCCCCCCCCCCCCCCCCCCCCCCCCCCCCCCCCCCCCCCCCCCCCCCCCCCCCCCCCCCCCCCCCCCCCCCCCCCCCTTTTCAAGCACAAGACGGCATACGAGATTATTGCGTTCGTCTCGTGGGCTCGGAGATGTGTATAAGAGACAGGCCAGCATTCCGGGCGGCTGTCCGGCGCAGTCGCTATGGCACATGGTCGTAACGCGCCTCGATCTCGCGGTATGCGCCAGACTTGCGCAGCATTTCCAGGCCCCGATCAAAATTGTCACGCTGCCAT
>NZ_JAELUD010000216.1:0-317 GCF_016429185.1 Aquitalea sp. ASV11 | reverse complement strand
CCCCCCCCCCCCCCCCCCCCCCCCCCCCCCCCCCCCCCCCCCCCCCCCCCCCCCCCCCCCCCCCCCCCCCCCCCCCCCCCCCCCCCCCCCCCCCCCCCCCCCCCCCCCCCCCCCCCTTTTTTCAAGCCGAAGACGGCATACGAGATTATTGCGTTCGTCTCGTGGGCTCGGAGATGTGTATAAGAGACAGACACCGTGTCGCGTCCGTAACCATTGCACGTCTTCTATGGCGGGCCATGGTGGGAGCCTCTCACGAGGCACCGCTCCTGGAACGGTACGCCAATCCTGCCATGTGCCTGCCACCCCCGATTGGCGTC
>NZ_JAELUD010000215.1:0-317 GCF_016429185.1 Aquitalea sp. ASV11 | reverse complement strand
CCCCCCCCCCCCCCCCCCCCCCCCCCCCCCCCCCCCCCCCCCCCCCCCCCCCCCCCCCCCCCCCCCCCCCCCCCCCCCCCCCCCCCCCCCCCCCCCCCCCCCCCCCCCCCCCCCCCCCTGTTCAAGCCGAAGACGGCATACGAGATTATTGCGTTCGTCTCGTGGGCTCGGAGATGTGTATAAGAGACAGGGGCATTACCGAAGCCATCAGCCTGTCGCTACGCCACCTCACCCGCCCGGGCGATGTGGTGGCGGTGGAAACCCCGGTGTACTTCGGCCTGCTGCAAACCCTGCAATCACTGGGCCTGAAGGCGCTG
>NZ_JAELUD010000214.1:0-320 GCF_016429185.1 Aquitalea sp. ASV11 | reverse complement strand
CCCCCCCCCCCCCCCCCCCCCCCCCCCCCCCCCCCCCCCCCCCCCCCCCCCCCCCCCCCCCCCCCCCCCCCCCCCCCCCCCCCCCCCCCCCCCCCCCCCCCCCCCCCCCCCCCCCCCCCCATTTTCACGCAGAAGACGGCATACGAGATTATTGCGTTCGTCTCGTGGGCTCGGAGATGTGTATAAGAGACAGGCGGTTATCCGCGCGGTTTGCGCGGCGATGAAATCCTGCTGGAAGCACGCATCATCCACGTCGCCGACAGCATGGAGGCCATGATGTCGCATCGCCCCTTCCGTCGCCAGCTGGGTCAGGCCCAGGC
>NZ_JAELUD010000213.1:0-321 GCF_016429185.1 Aquitalea sp. ASV11 | reverse complement strand
CCCCCCCCCCCCCCCCCCCCCCCCCCCCCCCCCCCCCCCCCCCCCCCCCCCCCCCCCCCCCCCCCCCCCCCCCCCCCCCCCCCCCCCCCCCCCCCCCCCCCCCCCCCCCCCCCCCCCCCCCAACCCCCCCCCCCCCCCCCCCACACCCCCACATCTTACTGTTCGTCGGCAGCGTCAGATGTGTATAAGAGACAGATCCAGTTCCTGGCGCTGGATGTTTTCAATCAGCGCCATGGCCAGGGCAGCTTCGTCGGCCACGGTCTTTACCACCGCCGGCACGTCGGCAAGCCCTGCCTTGCGGGCTGCGCGCCAGCGACGCTC
>NZ_JAELUD010000022.1:0-57858 GCF_016429185.1 Aquitalea sp. ASV11 | reverse complement strand
GTATTACACCGACATCGTGGTGGGCTGCTTCCTGAAAGGGGTGGGGCTGATGTCCTTGTGGCGGCCGTTGGCGGTGCTGGCGCTGTACGCCTGCCTGCTGTTTGCCGCCGGCTATCAGTTGTTCAGCAAGAGGCCGAACATATGAACGCACAATGGCAACTGGCCTGGCGGCGCTTTGCCGTCATGCTGATGAAGGAACTGAAGCAGCTGGGGCGTGACCGGGTATTGCTGGCCTTTATCGTCTATGCCTTTACCGCGGATATCTTTCTGGCGGCGTCCGGTGTGTCCTTGTCCCTGAACCATGCCGCCACACTGGTGCAGGACCTGGACCACAGCCCGCAGTCCCGCGAACTGCTCTCCCGCTTCCAGCAGCCTTATTTCCGTATCGACGGTACGGTGTCCCAGGATGCTGCCGCGCTGGCGGCGCTGGATCAGGGCCGTGCCATGCTGGTGCTGTCGGTGCCGCCCCAGTTTGGCCGGGATCTGTCCAATGGCCAGCCCACCAGTCTGGCCATGCAGGTGGATACCACCAATTCGGTGCTGGGGTTCCTCGCCACCAGCCATGCGCAGCAGATTGTCAGTCAGTACGGGCTGGAAAGTGCGATGCAGCGGCTGGGCATGGGGGAGGCGGCCACCCGTAATCTGCCACAAGTGCAGAACGATATCCGTGTCTGGTACAACCCCAATCAGGAAGACAGCTGGTTCATGGGAATATCGGAAATGCTGAACATTGCCACCGTGTTTGCCGTACTGCTGCCCGCGGCCGCCATGGTGCGCGAGAAGGAGCGTGGCACGGTGGAGCAGTTGATCGTGTCGCCGCTATCCCCGTTCGGCATCTTGCTGCCCAAGGTGGTGTCGATGACCGGGGTGATTTTATGCGGCGTGGCGCTCAGCCTGTTCCTGGTGCTGATTCCGGTATTTGCCATTCCGGTAAAGGGCAGTCTGCTGCTGTTTTTTGTCCTGTCCGGCCTGTATGTGTTCACTACCGCCGGGCTGGGGCTGTTTGCCGCCACCATTGCGCGCAATCTGGCGCAGGCGGGCATGCTGTCGATTCTGATTCTGGCACCCATGCTGTTTTTGTCTGGTGCCTGGACGCCACCGGAAGCCATGCCCGGCTGGTTGCGCGGCCTGATGTTTGCCTCGCCGCTGCATTACTACCTGGACATTGCCTTCGGGATTCTGCTCAAAGGGCAGGGGCTGGCAGACTTGCAGAGTGCCATTCTGGGCATGGGCGGCATTGGCGTGCTGGTGTTCGGGGCGGGCTTGCTGCTGTTTCGTCGTCAGTTTGATTAAGCCTGACTGGCAGTGTGAGATGCGACAAGGCCGTTTCCATATGGAAACGGCCTTGTGTTTCACCCTGTTGCTGTTCAGCCTGCGTGGCGTGCTTGCAGCTGCTGGAAGGCTGCCATGAAATCCGGCTGTACATAAGGCTTGAGCAGCGCCATCACCTGACGTACACCGCGATGGCCTGAAGCCTCGGTAATGGGCGACTTGGGCCGTGAAGTCTGCTCGAAGGCAAACCAGAATTTCACCACCAGCCAGATATTGATGCTGACGGCCTCGATGTCTTCTTCGTCCATCTTGAGCAGACCCAGGCGGATGAACTCGCGGAAATGTTCGCCCAGAATGCCTTTCAGTTCGGTATTGACGAACTGGTGGTACTCCGACTGCAACTGCGGGCTGCGCGCCAGCATGCCCGGCAGGTCGTAGAACATGAAACGGAACTGCCACATCGCGAGAAAAGCGGTGTCCAGATAATTCACCAGGTCCGCCACGGTCATGTCTCGCTCTTCCGGCACTGCCAGGCGCTGATTGATGAAGTCGCGGTACATCAGGAAGATCTGGTAGACGATCTCTTCCTTGTTGCGGAAGTGGTAGTACAGATTGCCCGGACTGATGCCCAGATGAGCAGCGATATGATTGGTGGTGATATTGCGCTCGCCCTGTTCATTGAACAGTTTCAGGCTTTCCTGAATGATGCGGTCGTAGGTCTTGATGCGGGGTTTGCTCATGAGGCACCGAAGCAATGGGGCAAGCGCAGATTATAACTGCTGTTTGGAGTTTAAGCTCTAATTATTTGACTGGCTTGCGGTTAGCCCTGCCGTGGCCGTATCGGGATAACAGGCAGCCATGAACTGATAAATGATGGCCTGCTCGATGCGCTGCCGCTCCTTGGCCGGAATGGCGATACGCAGAATCAGCTGGTAGCGCTTTTCGTCCACCGCCTGCATGCCGATACGCGGCTCCACCGAAGGGGTGTCCACCAGGTAACGCTCGGCCATGCGTTCCATGTGTACCTTGGCGGCTGCCACGTGCTGCTGGCAATGCTCTTCTGCCGCCGCCAGCAACAGGTGCTGGGCGCGGGTAGGAGGAATCTGGTAACCCACCGGCACATTGATGATGTGCATTACATAGTCGCCCATGTAATTTTCCCGGATCACCGCATTGGACAGCAGCAGGCTGTTGGGAAAGGTAAGGGCGCGGCCGGTCATCTGGTGGGCATTGTGCTGCGGCCCTATCTCCATCACCGTGGTGGACAACAGACCGATATCCACTACCCGGCCGCGTATATTGCCCACCTCGATATGATCCCCCAGGCTGTAGCTGTTGGACGCGTGGCGCACCACGAAGCCCGACACGCACAAAATCAGCTCCTTGGTGGCCAGAATCAGCGCTGCGGCAAAGGCCAGCATGGACACCGCGATGGTTTGCAGCTCTTCCGCCCAGATCAGGCCTATCCCGGCCAGGCCGGAAATGAACAGCACATTGCGGGTGGAGACCGACCAGCGACGGCGCTCCTCCACCGGCACGCTGACGTTGCTGGACAGGATATGCCCCACCACGACGCGGATCAGCACCAGCACGGTCACCAGCATCAGCGAGCGCACGATTTCGTGGCTGTAATCGGTGCGCAGCTGACGCAACAGGTCGATCAGTTCGGACATGGCGCTGTCAGGCTCAGTCGTTCAGCTTGACCGCGTGTTCACGGGTTTCGTGGAACACGATGTCCGGCCAGCGTTCCTGCGTCAGTTGCAGGTTGACGCGGTTGGGGGCCAGATAAGCCAGGTTGCCGCCGGCGTCGGTGGCAATGTTCATTTGCAGGGCCTTGATGAATTCATCCAGCTTCTTGCGGTCGCTGCAGGTAAACCAGCGCGCCGACCAGATGCTGGCGGATTCAAACACCGCGTCCACGCTGTATTCCGCCGCCAGGCGGCTGGCCACCACTTCGTACTGCAGCACTCCAACAGCACCCAGGATCAGGTCGCCGCCGCTATGTGGCTTGAATACCTGTACCGCGCCTTCCTCGCCCAGCTGTTGCAGGCCTTTTTGCAGCTGCTTCAGTTTCAGCGGGTTCTTGATGCGTACCGAGCGGAACAGTTCCGGCGCAAAGAAGGGAATGCCGGTGAAGGCCAGTTCTTCGCCCGAGGAAAAGCTGTCGCCAATCTGGATATTGCCGTGGTTGGGGATGCCGATGATGTCGCCGGCAAAGGCTTCTTCCACGATCTCGCGGTCATGCGACATGAAAGTCACCACGCTGGAGGCGGCAATCTCACGGTTCAGGCGCAGGTGCTTCATTTTCATGCCGCGCTCGAACTGGCCGGAACACACGCGCAAGAACGCAATGCGGTCGCGGTGCTTGGGGTCCATATTGGCCTGGATCTTGAACACGAAGCCAGAGAACTTGCCTTCGGTCGGGCTCACCATGCGCACGGTGGCGTCACGGTCTTGCGGGGCCGGGGCCCAGTTGATCAGGGCATCCAGGATTTCGCGCACGCCAAAGTTGTTGATGGCCGAGCCAAAGAACACCGGGGTGAGTTCGCCAGCCAGGAATTCTTCCAGATTCCATTCGTTGGACGCGCCCTTGACCAGTTCGATCTCCATGCGCAGATTGTCCATTTCCAGCGGAAACAGCTCGTCCAGGCGCGGGTTGTCGATGCCCTTGATCACTTCGATATCGCTGATCAGTTTTTCGCTGCCGGCTTCAAACAGGATGACTTCGTCGTTCAGCAGGCTGTACACGCCGCGGAAGGTCTTGCCCATGCCGATAGGCCAGGTGATGGGCGCGCAGCGGATTTTCAGCACGTTTTCCACTTCGTCCAGCAATTCCAGCGAATCGCGCACTTCACGGTCGTACTTGTTCATGAAGGTGACGATGGGGGTGTTGCGCAGACGGCAGACATTCAGCAGCTTGATGGTTTGCTCTTCCACACCCTTGGCAGCGTCAATCACCATCAGCGCGCTGTCCACGGCGGTGAGCACGCGGTAGGTATCTTCCGAGAAGTCCTGGTGGCCCGGGGTGTCCAGCAGGTTGACGGTGTGCTCGCGGTAGTCGAACTGCATGACCGAGGAGGCTACCGAAATGCCACGTTGCTTTTCGATTTCCATCCAGTCCGAGGTGGCAAACTTGCCACCCTTCTTGCCTTTTACCGTACCGGCCATCTGGATGGCGCCTGAAAACAGCAGCAGTTTTTCGGTGAGCGTGGTTTTACCGGCGTCAGGGTGGGAAATGATGGCGAAGGTGCGGCGGCGCGCCACTTCCTCGGCAATGCGGGACAATTCTGCGGACATGGATTAGGAACAGGCTTGATCTTGAGAAGGCGGTGATTTTACAGGATAGCTGCGCACAACAAAACCTCGGGCGCTGCAAATAGTTTGCGCCGGTTTTTCTTTTTCACATCAGCAAGATAGCGGCACTTTTTACCATGAAGGCCTGGCCAGGGCGGGAAAGCGGGTCGGCAGCGTGGCATGATTTGGTTATCATCAGTGTTTCGTTGCCGGTATTGACCGGCAGGCAGGATAGAACAGGAGCAGGCATGTTTACCGGTATCGTGCAGGGCATGGCCGAGGTGGTGGCCATCGAGGAAAAGCAGGATTTTCGTCGTCATGTGGTAAGGCTTCCGCAGGCGCTGACCGGCGGTATCGAGCTGGGCGCGTCCATTGCGCACAACGGCTGCTGCCTGACCGTGACCGAGGTGAATGAGGACCTGGTGGCCTTCGACCTGATGGCCGAAACCCTGCGGCTGACCAATCTGGGTGTTTTGCAAGTGGGCGACAGGGTGAATGTGGAGCGCGCGGCGAAGTTTGGCGATGAAATCGGCGGCCATGCCATGTCCGGTCACATCATTTGCCTGGCGCGGGTGGAGGAAGTTATCCGCTCGCCGAACAACTGCACGGTATGGTTCAGCCTGCCGGCAGAATTCACCAAATATGTGTTTGCCAAGGGCTATATCGGTATTGACGGTTGCAGCCTCACCATTGGTTCTGTGGATGGCAACCGCTTTTGCGTGCACCTGATTCCGGAAACGCTGGAGCGCACCATCATCCAGTTCCGCCAACCGGGCGATGCCATCAACATCGAAATCGACCCGCAAACCCAGGCCATTGTCGATACCGTGGAGCGGGTGCTGGCGCAGCGCAATTCTTTTGCCATTTGAAATTGGATAAAAATCTGGCCCGATGGCTTGATGCTGGCCTGATTGTCTCCATGTTTTATTAAATACGTGGGCGGTTTTCGCCGTGAACAGGCTGCAAATCGGCCTGTTGCTACAGATTTTATTGCCTACCTGGCATGCCGGGTGGCGCAAACCCGATATAAGGATGCAGCAAATGGTTATTTCTCCGGTGCAGGACATCATTGCCGATATCAAGGCAGGCAAGATGGTGGTGCTGGCTGATGCGGAAGACAGGGAAAACGAAGGCGATATCGTGATGGCGGCCGAGTTCGTCACGCCGGAAGCCATCAATTTCATGGCCAAGCATGCTCGCGGCCTGATCTGCCTTACCCTGACCGAGCAGCGTTGCAAGCTGCTGGAACTGCCGATGATGGCAGCCAATAACGGCACATCTTTCGGTACCAACTTCACTGTCTCCATCGAAGCAGCCGAAGGTGTCACCACCGGCATTTCCGCTGCCGACCGCGCCAAAACCGTGCAGGCCGCCGTGGCGCGCAATGCCAAGGCCAGTGATCTGGTACAGCCTGGCCATATCTTCCCGCTCAAGGCGCAAAACGGTGGTGTGCTGATTCGTGCCGGCCATACCGAAGCGGCCTGCGACCTGCCGATGCTGGCTGGCCTGGAGCCTGCCGGGGTGATCTGCGAAATCATGAACGATGACGGCACCATGGCACGCATGCCGGAATTGCTGGCCTTTGCCAAGACGCACGGCCTGAAGGTAGGCACCATCGCCGATCTCATCCATTACCGCAGCCGTACCGAATCGCTGGTGGAGGAAGTGGGTCAGCGCCCGGTGGAAACACCGTTCGGTGCGTTCGATCTGCATGTATTCCGCGATGTCACCACCCGCGAAACCCATCTGGCACTGGTTAAGGGCAAGCTGGACGAAAACGAGGAAACCCTGGTTCGCGTGCACGAGCCGCTGTCCATCATGGATGTGCTGGACCCGACTTCGCGTCCGCACTCCTGGACGGTGCCTGGTGCGCTGGAAGCTATCGACGAAGCCGGCAAGGGCGTGGTCATTCTGCTGTATCGCGATGAAACCGGTGACGACCTGCTGCAGCGTGCGCTGGGGCAGAATGTGAAACGCTCGCCCTGGGACGGCAAGACCTTCGGCGTGGGTGCGCAAATGCTCAAATCGCTGGGCGTAGGCAAGATGAAGCTGATGTCGCCGCCGCTGAACGTACCGTCGATGGCCGGTTTCAATCTGGAAGTAACCGGATTTTGCCAGCCTGAACACTTTCATATCGAAATCGGTTAAAATAACCGGTTTTCCGTCATGACCATCCCCTGATGGCGCCGCTAGCCCGGCTGTCAGGGGCTTATCTGATTGCCTTATCTGATTTTTGCCGTGAGGACTCAAATGCTTGAAGCTATCCAGCGCATTGCCCCCGATTTCAACGGTCAAGGCCTCAAGGTCGGTATCGTTCAGGCCCGCTTTACCGAAGAGGTTTGCCATGGCCTGCGTGATGCTTGCCTGGCCGAGCTGAAAACGCTGGGTGTGGCCGCCGCCGATGTAACCCTGGCCACTGTGCCGGGTGCTCTGGAAGTGCCGCTGGTGCTGCAAACCATGGCCAAGAGTGGCAAGTTCGACGCGCTGGTGGCGCTGGGTGCCATCATTCGTGGCGAAACCTACCACTTCGAGCTGGTTTCCAATGAATCCGGTGCTGGTGTGACCCGTGTCGGTCTGGACTTCGACATCCCCATCGCCAATGCCATCCTCACCACCGAGAATGACGAGCAGGCTGAAGTACGCATGCTGGAAAAAGGCCGCGACGCAGCCCGCGTTGCGGTGGAAATGGCCAATCTGCACAAAACGCTGCGCGGCTGACTCTTGCGGGCTTGCCGCTCACTTGCTCTTTTTAGGAAACCGATATGAAAACCGCCCGTCGCCGTGCCCGCGAATTTGCCGTTCAGGGCATTTATGAATGGGAATTGAATCCGGATCGTCCGGCTTCGCTGATTGAAAAGCACCTGCGCGAAAACGAATACTTCGCCAAGGCGGATGAAACCCTGTTCCGCGCAGTACTGTACGGTGTACTGAAGGATGTGCCGCTGTTGTCCGGCCAGATCCGCCCGTACTACGAACGCAACGAAGAAGAAGTCAGCCCGGTGGAACGTGCCGTGCTACTGATGGCTGCACTGGAACTGACCCAGCATCCGGAAACTCCGTACCCGGTCATCATCAACGAAGCCATTGAAATCACCAAAACTTTTGGTGGCACCGACGGCCATAAATTCGTCAATGGCGTGTTGGACAAGCTGGCTGCTGATGTACGTGCTGACGAGGTTGCCTCGCAGCGTTCACGTCGTCAGGGCTGATGACGCTGATGTCTGATGCTGACACCCGCTACGGCGGGTGTTTTTGCATCCAGACCCGGAATCTATCTACATGAATGAATTCGACCTGATTCGCCAGTACTTCACCCGCCCGGCCCCCTCTGCGGTACTGGGTGTCGGCGATGATGCCGCCATCCTGCGCCCGACACCGGGGCAGGACCTGCATGTTTCTGTCGACATGCTGGTGGAAGGGCGGCATTTCTTTGCCGATGTCAGTCCGCAAGCCTTGGGGCACAAAACCTTGGCAGTGAATCTGTCAGACATGGCAGCCATGGGTGCGAAGCCGCGCTGGGCTTTCCTGTCACTGGCCTTGCCTAAGCTGGACGAAGCCTGGGCGCGCGATTTCAGCCGTGGCCTGTTTGCGCTGGCCGGGCAATATGGCGTGGAGCTGGCTGGTGGCGACACCACGCGCGGGCCGCTGACACTGTCCGTCACCATCATGGGTGAAACACCGCAAGGCCAGGCCTTGCGGCGCGATGCTGCGCAAGTGGGCGATGATGTGTGGGTGAGTGGTGAGCTGGGCCTGGGTGCCATCGCCGTTGCCGTGCGTAATGGGCTGCTGGCAGACGCTGGCTTGAGTGAGGATGTACTGGCGGCTTGTCAGTGCAAGCTGGATTTTCCGGTGCCGCGGCTGGAGCTGGGGCAGGCCCTGCTTGGCGTGGCGCATGCGGCGGCTGATGTGTCAGACGGGCTATTGGCTGATCTGGGGCATATCCTGACTGCTTCTGGCGTGGCGGCGGAAATCCGGGCCGACAGCCTGCCATCCTTGCCGCAGCTGGAAGCCGAGCGCGCGCGCTGGCTGGATTATCTGGCCGCGGGCGGCGATGATTACGAGCTGTGCTTCACCACGCCAGCAGCAGCTCGCACAACCGTGGAGGCGGCTGGCAGGGCGGCAGGCTGCAGGGTGACGCGTATCGGCCATATCGTGGCGGGCAGCGGCGTGCGCCTGCTGGATGGGCAGGGCGCAGCGATGACATTGAAAAAGGCGGGTTATGACCACTTCGCATAAGCAGGCTCCGGCCTTCCGCCCGGATTGGGCATTTCTCATGCGCCATCCGGCGCATTTGCTGGCTTTTGGCTTTGGCAGCGGCCTGGCCCGCAAGGCACCGGGCACCTGGGGTACGCTGGTGGCCTATCCGCTTTTTTTCCTGTTGCTGGCGCTGGGTGCCGGGCCCTTGCTGATCAGCCTGCTGTGCGTGCCGCTGTTTGTGCTGGGTGTGTGGGCTTGCCAGAAGACCGGCGATGCGCTGGGTGTGCACGACTACGGTGGCATTGTGTGGGACGAAGTAGTAGCCATGCTGCTGGTGCTGGCCTGGGCACCGGCTGGTTGGGCAGGCTGGCTGCTGGCCTTTGCGCTGTTCCGTCTGTTTGATATTGTAAAACCCTGGCCGATAGGCTGGTTCGACCGGCGCGTGCATGGTGGTTTCGGTGTGATGCTGGACGACATCATTGCCGCCGGTTTTGCCCTGGTGGTGCAGGCGCTGCTGGCAAGCTGGCTGCCGGTCTGATTTTTGCAAGGAGAGCTTCATGCGGTGGGATGGCAATCGCGAAAGTGACAATGTCGAGGACAGGCGCGACGAAGAAAGCGGCTCCTCTGGCGGCTTCAGTCTTGGTGGCGGCAGCATAGGGCTGGGTACGGTGGCCATTGGTCTGGTGGCCTGGCTGGTTTTTGGTGCCAACCCCTTGCAGGTGATTTCCGCCCTGAGTGGCGGCGGTCATCAGCAGGTGCAGACCCAGCCGCATCAGCCCAAAGTGCATTCTGCCGAAGAAGAGCGCGAAGCCAAGCTGGTGCGGGTGGTGCTGGCTGATACCGAAGACGTATGGGGACAGATTTTCCAGCAGCGTGGCGGCAGTTACGAGCGGCCCAGGCTGGTCATGTTCAGCAACAGCACGCCCACCGCCTGTGGGCGCGGTGAGTCAGCCATGGGGCCGTTTTACTGCCCAGCCGATCGCAAGGTGTATATCGACCTGGCGTTCTATCGCACGCTGAACCAGCAACTGGGTGCGCCGGGTGAGTTTGCCGAGGCGTATGTGATTGCCCATGAGGTGGGTCACCACGTGCAAAACCTGCTGGGCATTTCCGGCAAGGTGGATGCGGCGCGGCGTGGAGCTTCGGAGCGCAAGTCCAATGCACTGTCGGTGCGGCTGGAGTTGCAGGCCGATTGCTTTGCCGGGGTGTGGGGTAGTCATGCCGACAAGGCGCGCCACATTCTGGAGACGGGCGATCTGGAAACTGCGCTCAATGCGGCGTCGAAGATTGGCGACGATACCCTGCAACGTTCTGCCGGTCATGCCGTGGTGCCGGACAGCTTTACTCACGGCAGCAGCGAGCAGCGCGTGCGCTGGTTCAGGCGCGGCTTTGACAGTGGTGATATCGCGCAGTGCGATACCTTCGCGGCCAACCCTTTGTAAGTATTTCTCTGTGGCTTATGCGATGCGCTTAATTGCACGTGCCGCAGGCCGGTCTGCCCCATCTGCTGCGGCTTTGTGGTATTCTTGCGCCCCTCTTGATTGTGACCCGTCACCCATCCAATGAAAGATCCCTGCGATCACTACACTTTTGACCTGATCGGCGGCGTGCAGAAAAAGCCTGGACGCAAGCCCTTGGGTGAGCGCGCCATGACGGTGGCCGAACGCAAGCGCCGCAGCCGCGAGCAGCGCCGTAATCGCCTGCAAGAGCTGTCGGTGACTGTGGAGCTGAGTCGCGATGCGCAGAAGTCGCTGGACAAGATGATCGAGTGGTGGGGGGTGAGCAAGAAAGAAGCGATCAACCGTGCCTTGCAGATTGCCTGCCAGTCGCAAACCGGCCGCACCGGCATGTTGTTTGGTTTTGAACTGCCGCCAGGCGGAAAAAAAGCCTCGCGCAAACGGCAGGGCTGATACGGTTCGGGATAGTAAAAAAGGCTGCTCCAGTGGGGCAGCCTTTTTGTTTGGGCATCAGCCGTAACGTTTTCTTGCTTCGATGGCAAGACCGCTGCCGATGCTGCCAAACAGATTGCCTTCCACATGGCGGGCATTGGGTAGCTGGTCCTGCACACACTGGCGCAGCGCCGGTACGCCGCTGGAGCCGCCAGTAAAAAACACGGTATCGATCTGGCTGGCCTGGATATCGGCATCCTGCAGCAGCTTGTCGATGGTTTTGCCGATTTGTCCCAGCATGCTGGCAATGCTGTTGTTGAACTGTTCGCGCAGCAGCTCGGCATACAGGCCGTCTTCGATCAGCTCCAGGTCAAGGCGGTGGCTGTCGCTGCCGGACAGGGCAATCTTGGCCTCTTCCACCTGCATGGCCAGCCAGTGGCCGGCGCGTTCCTGGATCAGCTTGAACAGACGGTCGAAGGCGCGCGGGTCTTCCACGTCGCGATGAATATCCTGCAAGTCCATCCATGCCTTGCGGGTGTAGGCAAAGTTGATGGTGTGCCAGGTAGCCAGATTGAAGTATTGCGCCGAGGGCATTTCGGCATTGTTGCGCAGGCGGCTCTTGAAGCCGAACAGCGGCATCACGCCGTGCAGGCTCAGTTGCTTGTCGAAATCCGTCCCGCCGATGTGTACGCCGCCGGTGGCCAGAATATCGGCGCGACGGTCATCCAGCAGGCGGCGTTCCGGTGACAGGCGTACCAGGGAAAAGTCCGAGGTGCCGCCGCCGATATCCACGATCAGCACCAGTTCTTCACGGGTGATGGAGGATTCGTAGTCGAATGCAGCAGCCAGCGGCTCAAACTGGAAGGAAATGTCCTTGAAGCCTACCTGGCGGGCAATCTGGGCCAGGGTTTCTTCAGCCAGTGCGTCGGCCTTGGGGTTGTCGTCGACAAAGAACACCGGGCGACCAAGCACCACTTGCTCGAACGGGCGGCCTGCGGCCCGGTCAGCACGTTGTTTGACTTCCTGGATGAACAGGGTAAGCAGGTGGCGGAACGGCAGCGCGCGGCCTTGCACTTCGGTCTGGCTGTCGATCAGGCTGCTGCCCAGCAGGCTCTTGAGGGAGCGCATCAGGCGGCCTTCGTAGCCTTCGGTATATTCCAGCAATGCCTTGCGGCCAAACACCGAGTGGTCTTCTTCGTAGTTGAAGAAAACAACCGAGGGCAGGGTGATCTTGCCGTCTTCCAGTGCAATCAGCGTGTCCGCGCCGGGGCGCAGCCAGCCAACGGTGGAGTTTGAGGTGCCAAAGTCGATGCCGCATGCCCGCGCAGCGCTGCTTGTATTCATGATTCCATCCCGAAAAGCGAGGCGGGATGGTACGCGGAACCGGCCATTTTGGGAAGAGGCCTTAGGGTGTGTTGCTGTCTGTTTGCGCGCTGCGGTCCGGTTTCAGGGCTGTTTCCATATCGGTTTCCCGCTCCTGCATGCGGTGCAGGCCGGTGGCTGCGTGGCGGGCATCGTCTTCGCTGTGCAGGTAGCGACGGGTGGTCTGTATGCTGGCGTGACGCATGTTCTGGCTCACCATCAGCAAGGGGATGCCGGCATCCAGCTGATGACTGGCAGCGGTGTGGCGCAGCCAGTGTGTGCTGGCTTGTATCAGGCGGCTGCGCACCGCTTCGTCAGCGCTTTGGCTGGCGGCGCGTTGAAATACTTCACGACAGATCAGATAAATGGCCTTGTCACTGATGGCCTGCAAAGGCTGGTACTTGGCTCCGGGCAGCTTGCAAGCCAGTGGTGTGTCCTCCTGATGCTCCGGCTGTGTGCTCAGCCCCAGGCTGTTTCGATAAGCGGCCATGGCAGTCATCAGTTCGTCAGAAACCGGAATGTCGGCATGGCTGCCGCCCTTGCCCTGTACACGCCACCACCATTGCTGACGGCGCTGGCTGAAGTCGCCCATTCTGGCCTGTGCAACTTCCTGGCGTCTTGCGCCGGTCAGATAGAGCAGGGTAATCAGCCAGCGCGCACGTGCTGCCTGCTGCTGGTCGCGGCGCGATTCGACGGGAAGTGTGTCGATGGCGTGCAGGATGGCCTGCCAGCTTTGCTGGTCGAAGAAGCGCTCCACCGGCAGTGTTGCTGCCTGCTGGCGCTTGCGCACCAGCTTGAACGGGTTGCCGCGGCGGTAGCCTGCCTCGCTCAGGTAGCTGAACAAGGCAGACAAGACGGTGAGTGCCTGCCGGATGCTGCCAGGCTGCAGTGGGCCGGTGAATGGCTTCCAGTGCGGGTGCTGGCGCGGGCGTGCCGGGCCGACCCAGCGTTCCGGCGGCCATGGGGCCTGCAGGAAGCGTTGGTAGTCCAATACGTCTTCGCGCTGCACCTGCTGCAATTGTTTGTTGCGGTCGCTGAGCCATAGCAAGAAACGTTCGGTCTCCTTGCGGTAGCTGCGCAAGGTGGCGGGCCGGTCCATGAATTCGCTGAGCCACAGCAGGACGGCCTGTTGGTCGGACTGGGCTGCGATCAGTAGCGGGCTTGCTGGAAGTACGGGAAGGGTGTCTGGCATGTTGTGCCCGATTCTAGAAGCAGGCCGTGCTTGCGACAAGGATTTTGCATGTCAGTCCGGGCTTGGTCCGCGGACCGGGTGGTAGCATGAATTTTCCCTGATGGAGTGAATGAAATGATGCAACAAACAAATCGGCCGGTCATTTTCATTACCGTGCCTTTGGCGCCGGCCTTGATGGCGCAACTGAGTGCGCAGTTTGACTGCCTGCATGGCTGGGAATTGCAGGACGCCTTGTTGGCGGGTGAGGTGTGGCCAGCAGTGCGGGCGGTGGTTACAACTGGCGGCGCCGGGGCTGCGCGCAAGTTGTTGCGGGCGCTGCCTGCTGTCGAGCTGGTAGCGTGCGTGGGTGTGGGATTTGATGCCATTGATCTGGATTATGCGCGAGAGCATGGCATTGCCGTCACCACCACGCCGGGCGTGCTGGATCGCTGTGTGGCTGATACGGCATTGGCCTTGTTGCTGGCGGTATTCCGTCAGCTGGTGCAGGCCGATGCGTTCGTGCGGCAGGGGCGCTGGCTGCAAGGGGGATTTCCTCTGGCACGCAGCCTGTACGGCAAGCGTTGCGGCATTGTCGGGCTGGGTAATATCGGGAGGGCCATTGCGCGCCGTGCTGAAGCCTTTGATATGCAAGTGAGCTACCACGGCCCCAGTCGCAAGGTGGATGTTGCTTATCCCTACTATGCCGATCTGCTTGAAATGGCTGCTGCGGTTGATGTGCTGGTTCTGGCGCTGCCGGGTGGCACGGCTACGCACCATGTGGTGGATGGCCGGGTGCTGGATGCTTTGGGGCCGGAGGGCGTGCTGATCAATGTTGCCAGAGGTTCGGTGGTGGATCAGGCTGCGCTGGTGGAGCGCCTGCTGGATGGGTGCCTGGGTGGTGCCGGGCTGGATGTTTTCGAGCAGGAGCCGCAAGTGCCAGAGGCATTGTTTGACTTGCCCAATGTGGTGCTGACGCCGCATATGGCCAGCGCTACCGTGGAAACACGGACGGCCATGGCCTGGTTGATGCTGGATAACCTGCTTGCCCATTTCTCGGGTCGGCCCTTGTTGACTCCCTTGCGTCTATCATGAGCCCAATTGCTGCGCCCGGCTTGTATTGTGTGCGATTGCCCAGCTATAGATCAAAGGTGATTGCTTTACATCAAAAGGGTGCAGGGGGTCTGATGAGTGAAAAACCAACAATACTGGTGGTCGATGATGTGCTGGTCACCCGGCGCTTGATGAGGGCTGGTCTGGCGCATTGCTTTGAGGTGGTGGACGCGGAAAGTGGAGAGCAGGCGCTGGCGCTGTTGCCGCAACTTGAGCTGGCGGCAATTGTGCTGGATGTGGAAATGCAGCCCGGAATGGATGGTTTCGAGACCTGCCGTCTTATTCGGGCTGATGAGCGCTTTGCGCATGTTCCGGTTGTGTTTGTCTCGGCGCGCGAGGCGGTTGAAGACCGTTTGAGCGGCTATGAGGCGGGTGGTGAGGACTATATCGTCAAGCCGTTCTCGGCACTGGAGCTGGAAGCAAAGCTACGTCGACTGATCGAGGCGAGCGGCGAGCGGCGGCGGCTGGATGGCCAGGTGCGTGACGCCAGCTCGGCTGCCATGACGGCCATGGTTAGCATGAGTGAAATGGGAGCCTTGCTGGAGGTGATCAAGCAGCTGGGTGCGGCTGGCAGCATGGCTGAGTTGGCTGATGCCCTGGTGGCTGGCGTGCGCCTGTATGGCCTGCAAGGGTGTGTGCAGTTGCGTGCTGCTGCGGGCGTTCTCAATCGCAGTAGCGATGGGGATGCCAGTCCGCTGGAGTTGTCGGTGCTGGAGCATCTGGCGGGCATGGGGCGCATGGTGCAGTTCAAGAATCGCATGATCATCAACTATCCCGAGGTTTCCTTGTTGCTGCGCGATATGCCGGTTGAGGATGAGGATAGATGCGGGCGGTTGCGGGATCATCTGACCATGCTGGTGGAGGCTGCCAATGTGCATGTTGGATCCCTGGCTGTACTGGCTGCGGCACGGCAGCGTGACAGGCAGGTGGTGGCGGTGGCCATGCGCATGATACAGACCCTGGGGGAGGTGGATCGGGCGCAGCGGGACAATCAGGTGGCGGGACGTATTGCGCTGGAGGATATTCGTCAGCGTATTGATGAGGCTTGTGTTTCCATGTTGTTGACCAATTCGCAGGAGGCGCTGCTGCATCGTGCGCTGGATGAGGGAATCGAGTCCATGCTGGGTTCCCAGTCAGATACTACCCAGCTGCAGGATCGCCTGTCGCAAATGGTGCAGGAGCTGCGGCAGGTGGCTGGCGTGCATGGTGACTGAGTTTGCTGGCTGTTGATGAATCGGCTGAGTGGCGTGTGAGGCGTAGGCCCGTTATTGAGGATGAGTAGGGGTGGTAAGGAAAAGCCCGGCGTAAGCCGGGTATTTTTTTGCTCTCTTGGTGGTGGGTGTGTTTTTTAGGGTGGTACGAGCGGTTTATTCGGGCATTAACTTCCGATAATTATAGTAATCGGAAAAAGTATTGCTTTGAGTGTATAAATATAATGTAATACGTAATAAATTATGAATGTGCAATTGTGTTATATTGCCTGCATTGAACTGTTGGCGAGGTGGCAAGATGGCAGCTGATATTTATTCCCGTATCAGGCAGGTTGCGTTGGAGTTGGTGGGTGAGGGGGTGTGGCCTACCGTGGTGGAAGTGCGTGCCCGGCTAGGGACCGGCTCCAACACCACCATCAACAACACACTGAAAGAATGGCGTCAGGATTTTTTGTCGCGCATGGCCAGCTCGTCGCGTCACCCGGATTGGCCGTATGGCCTGGCCGAAGCGTTTGGCATGATCTGGCAGAAATCCTGCGAGGCGGCAGAACAGCAATGGGAGGCCGTGCGGGAGGAGGCGGAGGCGGAAGTTGCGAGTGCCAGGCAGGCGCAGCAGGCAATGCAAGCGCAACTGGAGGGGGTGGAGTCTTCCTTGCAATCCGCCTTGCGAGAAATAGCGCTGCGTACCGAGCATCAGCAGGCTCTGGAGCTAAAGCTGCAAACCTTGACGCAGCAATATGCACAGCTTGAGTCGCGCTGTCAGGGTCTGGAGCAGCAACTGGTACAGGAGCGTGCCGCTGTGCAGCAGGCGAGGCAGGATAGCGATGCGCGCCAGGCTGAAACAGAAGCCCGCCATGAATTGCGCTTGCAGGAAGCAAGGCAGGAGGCGGAGCGGCGTGAGTCGCTGGCGTATGAGCGGCTGGAAGGTTTGCGCTTGCGCCTGTACGAACAGGTGGAAGAAGAGCGGGTCACCATGAAGCAGGCGACTGCCTTGCTGAATGAGGAAATGCAGACCTTGCGCCAGCAAGCGGCACAGGCGGAGCAGCAATGGCGCGAACGGCTGGCAGACCGGGAGCGTGAAGCTGGCAAGCAGCAGGCGCGACTGGAAATGCTGGAGCAGCGCAATCTGGAGCTGCAAGAAGCAACAGAGCGTCAACAGGCCATCAATGAGCAGGGCAATGCGCGCTTATTGGCCATGGCAGGTGAGAACGCAAGACTTGCTGCCGAGCTGTCAGCCGGTGTGGCGCGGCAGGTGACCCGGCTGGCGCAAGCCATGCAAGAGGCGGGGGCTGGGTTGCTGGAGCTGGATGAGGCTGGAAAAGAGGCCTGGCTCAGTCAGCAGCTGTCACCTTTATGAGTCGCCTGTTGTAAAAAAACGGATGCCACGGCATCCGTTTTTTTTGATGGTCACCACTCAGAATGAATTCAGAACAAATGTTGCAGTGCCTGGCAGATCTGTTCCAGATAGCGTGCGTCGGTGGCGTCAAACTGGTCGAGACTGCTGGAGTCAACGTCCAGCACGGCCACCACCTCACCCTTGCTGTTGTGAACCGGCACCACGATTTCCGAGCGGGCGCTGGATGAGCAGGCGATATGGCCGGGGAATGCATCCACATCCGGCACTACCAGGGTGCGGTTCTGCGCCCAAGCGCTGCCACATACGCCTTTGCCGTGGGCAATGCGGGTGCAGGCGATCGGCCCCTGAAACGGGCCTAATACCAGTTGCTGGTTTTTTACCAGATAAAAGCCGGTCCACAGCCAGTCGAATGTGCTGTGCAGGGCGGCGGTCAGGTTGGCCAGCGCGGCAATCTGGTCATCTTCGTACTGCACCAGGGCTTGTGCTTGCGGCAACAGTGTCTGGTACTTTTCTTCCTTGGTTTCGCCCTGAATGGTCAAATGTTCAGCCATGTTGTGCTCGGTCTTGTATTGCAAGGCCGACAGCATAGCAGAATGTTTCTGCCAGAATTACCAATAAAAAACCCGGCTTGGGGCCGGGTTTTGTGTCAAGCCTTTCTGGGGCTTGTTACATCATGTGCTGACCGCCGTTGATGGCCAGGTTGGCACCGGTCATGAAGCCGGATACATCGGATGCCAGGTAGTTGATCAGCCCGGCAATTTCTTCCGGCTTGCCCAGGCGGCCTACCGGAATGTTGGCGATGATCTTGTTGCGAACTTCCTCCGGCACGGCCATTACCATGTCGGTAGCGATATAGCCCGGGGAGATGGTGTTGACGGTTACGCCCTTGCGTGCCACTTCCTGGGCCAGCGCCATGGTAAAGCCGTGCATGCCGGCCTTGGCTGCGGAGTAGTTGGTTTGGCCGAACTGACCTTTCTGCCCGTTAATGGAAGAAATGTTGATGATGCGACCAAAGCCACGCTCCACCATGCCATCCAGTACCGGCTTCACCATATTGAACAGCGAATCCAGATTGGTTTTGATGACGGCGTCCCAGTCATCCTTGGTTTGCTTCTTGAATGTGCCATCGCGGGTGATGCCGGCATTGTTCACCAGTACATCCACGGCACCCACTTCGGCTTGTGCCTTGGCCAGCATGGCGGCGCAGGCTGCGGTATCGGTGACGTCACACTGATAGGCATGAATGTCGTCAAAACCCATGCCCTTCATGTCTGCCAGCCAGGCCTGTTCCTTGCCCGGCTTGCTGTAGGTGGTGATGACGGTGTGGCCGGATTCGGCCAGAGCCTTGCAGATGGCGGTTCCAATGCCGCCCATGCCTCCGGTTACGAGTGCGATGCGTTTTGTCATGATGCTGGCTCCTTGTCTTTGTCGGGGTAAAAGTCGCTGATCTCAGTCTGATGTAATTTTTCTTACCAGAATATGAGTCCTACAAAGAATTGTAAACAGCTTGGATGACAAAACGTTTTATGCCGATTGATTTAACAATTCATTACTCAAACGTTGGAGTAAATCCAGTCTTTGTTGCGCGATCAAGCCATCTGCGGCGGCTTGCTTGACGGCGCAGTCCGGCTCTTTGCGGTGCGTGCAGTTATGAAATCGGCATTGGCCGATCAACGGGCGCATCTCCGGGAAGTAGTGCAGCAGGTCGCTGGCCTGCAAATGCTTGAGGCCGAATTCCTGCAGGCCGGGGGAGTCGATCAGGTCGCTGCTGGCAGACAGATCGTTCAGGTGATAGAGCGTGGCATGGGTGGTGGTGTGGCGGCCGGAATCCAGTGCCTCGGAAATATCACCGATGCGCGCGTTGGCTTCCGGCAGCAAGGCATTGGTCAGCGTGGACTTGCCCATACCGGACTGGCCGACAAACACGCAGGTTTCTCCATCCAGCAGCGGCAGCAGAGGAGTCATGTCCTGTTTGGCTGACAGGGTGATCATCTTGTAGCCAAGCCTGGCGTAGGGTTGCAGTTTTTCCACCAGTGCAGGCGTCTCGGGCAGGTCGGCCTTGTTGATCAGGATGACCGGATCGATGTCGGCTGCTTCGGCGGCAATCAGGCAGCGGTTGAGCAGTTCTTCACTGGGGCTGGGGACGGCGGCAATCACGAACAGGATGCGGCTGACGTTTGCCGCAATGACCTTGGTTTTCCATTCGTCCTGCCGGTACAGCAGGCTGCTGCGCGGCAGGCTTTCTTCAATGACTGCCTGTTCCTTGTTCTGGATGAGGATTTCCACGCGGTCGCCACAAGCAAAGTCCACGCGCTTGCCGCGGGTGGAGCAGCCATAAGTCTGGCCCTCTGCCTCAACGATGAAACGTCGACCGTGGCTGCGGATGATCTGTCCGATGGCTGCTCTCATGCGCGTCCTTGCAGTGCTTCGGTTTTGGCCGCGCAAATGAAATCATTCAGGGTCAGGCCGCCGGCATCGTGCGTGCTGAAGCACACCATCACGCGGTTGTAGTGCACCGACAGGTCGGGGTGGTGATCTTCCTGATGGGCAATCCAGGCCAGGGCATTCACAAAGGCCATGGTCTGGTAGTAGTCGGCAAAACGGAAGGTCTTGCACAACTCGATACCCTTGATTTCCCAGTCTGGCAGCTTGGCCAGAAACTGGCTGGTGGTGTTGGCGTCCAGCGGGCTCAGGCCGTGGGCGGTTTCGCAGTGCAGTTCGAGCAGATTCATGTGCTGGCTCCTTTCAGGTGGGCGATACGCAGGCTCGCCGGTGGGTGGGAGTCGTAAAAGGCGGAGTGCAACGGGTCCGGTGTCAGGGTGGACGCATTGTCACGGTAAAGTTTCACCAGGGCATCAATCAGATGCCGGGCATCCGCCTGGCTGGCGGCAAAGCTGTCTGCTTCGTATTCGTGGCGGCGCGACATCAGGCTGGACAAGGGTGTCAGCGGGAAAGTAAAGGCAGGCACAGCCATGAAGAACAGGATCAGGGCCATCGCCGTGCTGGGGGTGCTGACGCCCAGTGCGGTATAGAACCAGCTGGCATCCAGTAACTGTCCCAGAATGAAGAGGAAGCCCAGCGACAGGGCAAAGGCAAAGCTGATGCGCTTGACGATGTGCTTGCGTTTGAAGTGTCCCAGTTCGTGGGCGAGGACTGCTTCAATTTCTTGCGGCGCCAGTTGTTTCAGTAGTGTGTCGAAAAACACGATGCGCTTGGCGCTGCCAAAGCCGGTGAAGTAGGCATTGCCGTGGCTGGAGCGGCGTGAGCCATCCATCACGAACACACCCTGGCTTTTAAAGCCGGTGCGGGCAAGCAAGGCCTCGATGCGTTGTTTGAGTTCAAGGTCTTCCAGCGGGCTGAAGCGGTTGAACAAGGGGGCAATCAGCGTGGGGTAGAGCGCCACCATCAATAGCTGGAATGCCGACCATACCAGCCATACCCACAGCCACCACAGCGGGCCGGCCTGGGCCATCAGCCACAGTACCAGCGCCAGTAGCGGCAGGCCGATGACGGCGCCAATCAGGCTGCCCTTGATCAGGTCCAGTACGAACATGCGCAAGCTCATTTTGTTGAAGCCATAGCGGGCTTCAATGCGGAAAGTGCTATACAGCGAAATGGGCAGGCTGATGGCCGAACTGATGATGGTGACGGCAAGCACCAGCAATATGCCACCCAGCATGGCGCTGGTATGCAGTTGCTGGATTTGCTGGCTGATCCAGTCCAGCCCGCCGCCCAGTGTCAGGCACAGGATCAGGCCGGTATCGATGACGGCCGACAACAGACTCAGCCGGGTTTTGGCCATGCTGTAATCGGCAGCGTGCTGATGTTGTTGCAGGGTGATGCTGCCGGCAAAGTCGGCCGGTACGCTGTGGCGGTGGCGGGCGATATGGCGCAGATGGCGCAGGCCCAGCCATAGCTTGAGTGACAGGGTGACCGCCAGTGCGGCCAGAAACAGGGTGCAGAATGCCTCGGTCATGATTTACGCAGGTGGGTTTGCCGCCAGGGCGGCAATGAAGGAAAATACGCAGACACGTAAAGATTGGACAGTATGGCACAAGATCAGAACAACCTCATCTGGCTCGACATGGAAATGACCGGGCTGAATCCTGAAACCGACCGCATCATCGAAGTGGCAATGATTGCCACCGACAGCCAGCTCAACATCCTTGGCCAGTCGCCGGTATTGGTGATTCATCAGCCGGACAGCGTGCTGGACGGCATGGATGACTGGAACAAGAACACCCATGGCAAGAGCGGCCTGATTGACAAGGTCAAGGCTTCAACCCTGACTGAAGCCGAGGCCGAGGCGACTTTGCTGGCATTCATGGCGGACTATGTACCGGCCCGTACTACGCCGATGTGTGGCAACACCATTCATCAGGACCGCCGCTTCATGGTGCGCTGGATGCCGCGGCTGGAAGAGTATTTCCACTACCGCAATCTGGATGTCTCCACCCTGAAGGAGCTGTGCAAGCGCTGGAAGCCGGAGGTCGCCCGTGGTGTGGTGAAGCGCGGCAAGCACGAAGCGCTGGCGGATATCGAGGAATCCATCGAAGAACTGAAGTACTACCGCGAGCATTTCATCAAGTTGTGATGTAGTGTGCGTGCTACAAATGGTAATATGCATTATGCAAGGGGACGCCAGTCCCCTTTTTCTTGTCAGTTCCCGCCATGTGGCCACGGCGGTCAATGCAAAACCGATTATCCATTTTTGATTGCAAGCACTACACGACCATGTTTGACGACAGCAAAGCCGGTATCAATCACAGCCCGATCTGGGCCAGGCTCCACCAGCATCAGCGCGCTACCCGTTTCATGCAGATGCGCGAACTCTTTCATGCAGACCCGCAACGCTTCAAGCGTTTTTCCTTGCAGCTGGATGGCTTGCTGCTGGATTACTCGAAAAACCGCATTACCGAACGGACGCTGGAGCTGCTGATTGATCTGGCGCATGAGGCCGAGCTGCCGGCATGGATGGCCCGCATGCGTGAGGGCGAACGCATCAATGTCAGCGAAAAGCGTTCGGTATTGCACACGGCCTTGCGCTTGCCACAGCAGGAAAGCCTGCTGCTGGATGGCGAGGACGTGGTGCCGGCGGTGCATGAGGTACTGCAGCGCATGCGGGTGTTTACCGACAAGGTGCGCAGCGGCCAGTGGCTGGGTTATACCGGCCAGCCCATCCGTGCGGTGGTGAATCTGGGTATTGGCGGTTCCGATCTGGGGCCGCTGGTGGTGCAGGAGGCGCTGGCTGCCTATTCCCATCCGGATCTGACCGTGCATTTCGTTTCCAATGTCGATGGTCAGCACATTGCACGTACCCTGCAGCAACTGGACCCGGCCACCACCTTGTTCGTGATTGCGTCCAAATCCTTCACCACGCCGGAAACCCTGCTCAATGCCGAAGCAGCCAAGGCCTGGTTCTTGCGTTCGGCCAGCCAGGCGGACATTGCCCGCCATTTCGTTGCGGTGTCCACCAATGCCGCTGCGGTGTCGGCCTTCGGCATTGATACCGAGCACATGTTTGGTTTCTGGGACTGGGTGGGTGGCCGTTATTCGGTATGGTCGGCCATCGGTTTGTCGGTGATGCTGTCCATAGGTTATGACAATTTCCGCGAATTCCTGGATGGCGGCTACGCCATGGATCAGCACTTCTTCGGTGCGCCGCTGGATGGCAACATTCCGGTGCTGCTGGCGCTGATCGGCATCTGGTACAACACCTTCTACCAGGCGCATACCCACGCCATCATGCCTTACGACCATGGCTTGCGCCGCTTGCCTGCCCATATCCAGCAACTGGACATGGAGTCCAATGGCAAACGCGTGGGGCGTTTTGGCGAGCCGCTGGATTTTGACACCGGCCCGGTCATCTGGGGTGAAGAGGGTGCCAACAGCCAGCATGCCTTCTTCCAGCTCCTGCATCAGGGCACCCGCCTGGTGCCTTGCGACTTCATCGTGCCGATGAACAGCCATTACGGGCTGGAGCAGCAACACCGTGTGCTGGTGGCCAACTGCTTTGCCCAGTCCGAAGCGCTGATGCGTGGCAAGAGCGAGGCGGAAGTGATGGCAGAACTGCCAGACCTGCCGGGTGAAGAGCTGGACATGTTGCTGCCGCAAAAACTGTTCCCCGGCAATCAGCCTTCCAATACCATTGCGCTGGAGAAGGTGACGCCCTACAACCTGGGCATGCTGATGGCCATGTACGAACACAAGGTGTTTGTGCAGGGGGTGATCTGGGGCATCAATTCTTTTGATCAATGGGGCGTGGAGTATGGCAAGCAGCTGGCGCGGCGCATTCTGCCGGAGCTGGATGCTGCCGCCGTCTCCTCGGCCGAGCACGACAGCTCCACTCTGGGGCTGATCCGCCATTTCAGGAAAACGCATGGATAAGGAACTGAGCACGCTGTCTGCCCGCCTGGGGGCGGCCTTGCTGGCGCGTGGTGAAACAATGGCTACTGCTGAATCCTGCACCGGCGGCATGATTGCTGCTGCGCTGACCGATATTGCCGGCAGCTCGGCCTGGTTTGGCTATGGCATGGTCAGCTACAGCAATCAGGCCAAGCAGGATTTGCTGGGCGTCAGCGCCGCTACGCTGGAGGCACATGGCGCTGTCAGCGAGGCGGTGGTGCGGGAGATGGCTGCCGGTGCCCGTCAGCGTGCGGCGGCAGACTGGTCGGTGGCCGTGTCCGGCGTGGCCGGGCCGGGTGGTGGCTCGGAGGAAAAGCCGGTTGGCATGGTTTGGCTGGCGGTGGCGGGGCCGGAGGGCTGCTCACGCGCTTTTGTCAGTTATTTTGCCGGTGACCGTGCTGCAGTGCGGCGGCAAACGGTGATTGCCGCATTGAATGCCGTGCTGGAGATGCTGGCCGGGCAGCCGCTCAGTGCCTGAGTGACTGGGTCAGCCATGCAAAAAGGGAGCCAATGGCTCCCTTTTCAGGCTGCTAACGAAGTGATTTGGTACGGTGGCACTGGACCCGGCAAAGCCGGGCCTTTCGGCAAAATTATTACTTACGCAGTCTTCCTGTCTATTCCCTATCCCCCCGCCCTTTCCCTGAAAGGGAGCCTCGCTTTCTTTTCAGAAAGCGAGAGGAGTTTGTCAATAATCTGAAAAGGGAGCCAATGGCTCCCTTTGCTATTTCAATTGCGTTGTTCGGCTGGCAGGCGCAGCCAGTCGGCAGTATGGCGGATCAGCCGGTAGGCCACCGACAGCTGGGCTGGAATGGTGGGCAGGGCGTCAATGTGATACCAGCCGGCGTCTTCGATTTCACCTTCTTGCGGGCGGATGTCGCCGCCATCGTATTCGGCGGTGAAAGCCAGCATCAGCGAATGCGGGAAAGGCCAGGACTGCGAGCAGACATAGCGCAGGTTCTTTACCCGCACGCCCACTTCTTCCTGTGTTTCGCGGTGAACGCATTGCTCCAGTGTTTCACCCGGTTCGACAAAACCGGCCAGTGCGCTGTACACGCCAGGCAGGAAGTGCGGGCTGCGGGCCAGCAACAGCTCCTGCCCGCGATAAACCGCCACCATCATGGCGGGGGACAGGCGCGGATAGTAAAGCTGGCCGCAGCTGGGGCAGTGCTTGCCCTGGTCGTGGCCGTGTTGTTGCAAAGGGCTGGCGCAATGCCCGCAAAAACGGTGGGTGTGCTGGAACTGGCGCAGCTGGGCAGCACGGGCAATGCCGTCGGTCTGCTCCGGCGGCAAGGCCATCAAGGCGGCGCGCAGTGGCAGCCATTCGCAGTCGGCAGGTGGCGGGCCAACCAGGTCCGCAGCATACAGATTGCAGCCTTGTTGCTGGTCGATGAACAGGCGGTTGGCCAGCGGCCAGTGCCGGGCTGCATCACCGGGCAGGACCTGGTTTTGCAATAGCAGGCGCGGGCCATCGAAAATGCACCAGCGGGTTGGCAGATCGGGATTGAAATGTTCGGGCAGTTCGAGCGGCATGATGGGGTTTCGGGACGCTAAGCTGCCAGTGTAGCGGCAGACACGGTGGATTGTCTGCTGGATTTCCCCTGCTCAGTCCGGTTGATCGTGCATCCAGTAGTTGCTTTGCCGACGTACCACCTCGGAAAGCGAACCGCTGTCCTGATACACATCGCGCAGCCATTGGCTGTCCGACTGACGCTTCAGTACCCGCGCACGCAGTGCGGCCAGTTCCACTTCGCAGCCTAGCGCGTCGGCATGCGATTGCAGCAGGTTCAGTGTATCCAGCAAGTCCTCCTGCACACTGGTTTGCTGGCCGCTGCTGCTATTGACCAGCACACCGTCAAAACCGAAGCGGCAGGCCTGGAAGCGGTTGTAGCTGTAAGTCAGGTAGTGTGCGGGGCTGATGTCATGCCATTCCTGCTCCATGCAGTGCCGGGCCAGCATCTGGGCGTAAGCGGCCAGCAAGGTGGGGGTGACAATGTCCAGCGGAGTGTCGCAGATGCGTATTTCCACCGTGCCGTATTCCGGCTTGGGGCGTATGTCCCAGTAAAAATCCTTCATGCTGGCGACAATGCCCAGTTTTGCCATGTCCTGAAAATATTCATTGAACTGGTCCCAGCTTTCCACGCAGGGCATGCAGCCGGACAGGGGGAAGGCATTGACACTGGTCAGGCGTGAAGTTTGAAACCGGGTATCCATGCCCTGATAAAACGGCGAGGCGGCTGACAGGGCGATGAAGTGGGGGATGTAGCGCGCCAGATAGTGTCCCAGCCGGATGGCGCTGTCGCCGTCCGGGCAGCCGATGTGAATGTGCTGCCCGTAGACGGTGAATTGCTTGGCCAGATAGCCATACAGTGCCGAAACCAGCTGATAGCGTGCCTTAGGGTAAATCTGCTGCTCGCTCCAGTGCTGAAAAGGGTGGGCGCCGCCGCCAGCCAGACCAAGATTCAGTTTCTCCGCGTTGCGGGTCAGCAGCTGGCGGATGGCTTGCAGTTCCTGCAGCATCTCGCTGCAATGGGTGTGAATGGCGGTGCCGATTTCAATCATGCCCTGAGTGATCTCCGGCTTGATGTCATAACCATGTGGCTGACGGTCGATCAGCAGCAGCAAGTCGTCCGAGCCACGGGTCAGGTTGTAGTCGCGGCGGTTGACTATCATCAGTTCCAGTTCCACACCCAGGGTCAGTGGTGTGCTGTTGTTGAATTCCAGCATGTCAGTGCTCCTTGCTCAGTTCGCCTGCCTGTTGCAGGGCCAGTCGGCACAGCCAGGGGCCGGCCAGTTCGCTGATGACCAGTACTGCCATCAGGCAGGTAGCGGCATTGTTTGCCTGTGCGCCCAATACCACCGAGCCCATGCTCAGCAGCATGGCACTGCCGCCCGACAGCGGGTTGAGTGCCAGTCCCAGCCACAAGCCGCGTCGACGGGTGAGACAATTGGCTGGTGCCAGTGCAAACCAGAACAACATGGCAATGCCGGTACGCAACAGCAGATAGGAGATGGCCAGCGGCCAATGGCTGGCCAGTGCTTGTGGTTGCAGCCAGGCACCGGCTGCCACGAAAAAGGCGACAAAGAAAAAGTGACTGCCAGCCAGCAGGTCGGGCTCGCTGATGCTTTCGCCGCCGCGCAAATTGCGGGTGGCGAGGCCAAATACCAGCAAGGCCAGCGATGGCAGCGTGCCCAGCATCACGGCCAGGCCCACCAGCAGGGTGATCAGCCCGAACAGCAGTACGGTGCGGTGCTGGCGCTGATGGCCCAGCCAGTGGTTGAGCGCAATGGCCAGTATGCCGGCCAGCAGACCCAGCAGGCTGGAGCCCAGAATCAGCCAGGCCGGGGTGAGCAGACCGTCTGCTGATGACTGTTGCCCGAACAGGTGAGCCGAACCAAGCGCAATGGCAAAGACCAGTAGCGAAAGCAGGCTGGACAGGGCGGTGGCGGTGGCCAGCCGGTCGCTGACCTGACCTTCGGCGCGCCCCTCGCGCATCATTTCCAGAATGACGATGGGTGAGCTTGCCATGCCGATGGCGGCCATGGTGGTGCTGGTTTGCCAGTCCAGTCCGGCAAAAACCAGCAATGTGTACAGTGCAGCAAATACCAGCAGGCAGTAAGTCAGCGTGCTGAGCAGCAAGGTGCGCTCGGCACGCAGCCAGCGCAAATCGACCCTGCGCCCGCTTTCAAACAGCGCCAGACCCAGTGCCAGATTGACAAACAGGTCGGCGGCACGCAGCAGGTCTTCGTTCAGGATGTGCAGGCTGGCCGGGCCGATGATCAGGCCGATCAGCACGTAGCCGGTCATGGCGGGCAGGCGGGCAATGCGGTTGGCAATATGGCCGCCCATCACCCCCAGGGTGAGGAGGATGCCAAAGGCGGCCAGCGGGTTAAGGGCAATGTTCTGCCAGGGAAAGTTTGGCATGGGCGTCTCCGTGGTCTGGTGGAGTGGGCTGCACAGGTGCAGGTCAAGGCCGGGAGTGGCGCGGATTGGCAAGGGTTTGGCAGGTGGCGTGTTGCAAGGTTTGATTAATAAGGGACTGCTGATGTAGCTGTATGGTTCCGCGATATTTTTATTTTTCTGAAACTGGCCATGAGATCAGGTTTTGGCAGGAAATGAAAAACGGCCCGTATCGGGCCGTTGGCGAGGTGCGCACGGATGGATCAGCGCCGGCTGCGATCCTGCCATAGCAGATAGCCACCCAATGCCATGCCCATGATGCAGAGTGCGAGCACATAGCGTGCCGGTGCCAGCGGGTCGTGCTGTTGCCACAGTGTCACCACCATGGGGGTCAGGCCGCCGAAGATGGCATACGACACATTGTAGGAAAACGACAGTCCGGTGAAACGGATGGCTGGCGGGAAAGCGCGCACCATCACATAAGGCACCGCACCGACAATACCCACGCACAGCCCGGTCAGCGCGTATAGCGCATACAGCTGGCTCGCGTCATGCGCGACGGTGGTATAGAAATGATGACTGCTCATCCCCAGTAGCAGGCAGCCCAGAATGAAGGTCGTCCCGCTGCCCAGTCGGTCGATGATGCGACCGGCCAGAATGCAGCCTGCGGTCAGGGCAATAATGGCCAGGCTGTTGGCCTTCAGTGTGGTGGTGGCCGCCATGCCGAACTGCTTTTGCAAATAGGTCGGTGTCAGCAGGATGACCACCACGATGGCGGCGGACAGCAGCCAGGTCAGCAGCATGGAGACGATGATGGCCGGCTTGTGCTGGCTCAGGACGGTCTTGAGTGGCAACTCCTCGGCCAATGCCTTGCGGGCCTGCATTTCGGCGAAAACAGGGGTTTCTTCCAGCCATTGGCGCAAATACATGGCCACCAGGCCGAACACACCGCCAATCAGGAAAGGCAGTCGCCATGCCCAGTCGGCAATCTGCGCGGGGCTGAAGCTGCTGTTGATCAGCGTGGCCAGCAAGGAGCCCAGCAAGATGCCAGCCGTCAGGCCGGCTGTCAGGGTGCCGCAAGCGTAACCGGTGTGACGGGCGGGGACGTGCTCTGCGACAAATACCCAGGCACCGGGTACCTCGCCACCGATGGCGGCGCCTTGCAGAATGCGCAGGGCCAGTAGGGCCAGCGGCGCGGCAATGCCGATGCTGGCATAAGTGGGCAGCATGCCCATCAGCAAGGTTGGTACCGCCATCAGGATGATGGATAAGGTGAACATGCGCTTGCGTCCCAGCTTGTCACCAAAGTGCGCCATGATGATGCCGCCCAGCGGGCGCGCCAGATAGCCGGCAGCGAAAATGCCGAAGGTCTGGAACTGGCGCAGCCAGTCTGGCATGTCCGGCGGAAAGAACAGCTTGCCGATGACCAGGGCGAAAAACACGAAAATGATGAAGTCGTAAAACTCCAGTGCTCCGCCCAGGGCGGCCAGTGCCAGGGTGCGGTAATCCTGGCCATTGAGCGGGCGGGGTGGGGTGTCCTCAAGCAGGTGCGGGGTGGTCATGCGTATTCTCTTGGTAAATGAACAAGGCGGCCGCTCTGTGGCGGCCTGCGGTCTGCCTGTGGGCAGGGTAGTGAGAATACGAGATAGAAGGGGGCAGGGCAATGCAGCAAGCCGCCATGCGGTGGCAGCTTGTTGCGTCATGATGGGTGGTTTGTTGAGTTAATGTATTCAATCAGCCAGATATTTCATGAAAAATGCGCGGAAAGTCTTTTGTCATGAGTTGGTGTGCGGTGTGGTCGTTGCGCTGTGCAAGGCATTCAGTCGCGATAGCTGGTCTTCGGCCTCCTGCATCACGCGCAAAAAGAGTTCAGCCACTCCAGGAATGTCGTCAATCAGGCCTTGCACCTGGCCAATCAACTGCACCCCTTGCTGATGATTGCCTTCTTCAATGGCAAGGCGGATGGATTCGGTGGCTGCGCCAAACAAGGCCAGTTGGCGCAACTCCTGCGGTTTTTTCAGCATGCCGCCCAGTGCTACCTTCAGTACCGGCATCTTCAGCTTGCGGGCAACGGCGCTGGCCTTCCAGCCGGCCATCAGCAGGTTCATCGGCTTGCGACAGGCGGCGCGCGCGGCCGGGGTGTCCATCATGCGGCACCACAGGCCATCAAAATTTCGCGAATACAGGGTGTCACTGACACTGCGCTGGCGAATCATCTCCTTGCTGGTGGCGTGTACCGGGCTTTCGCGGGTCATGGCCAGGCGGCTGCCCATGGCGATGGCATCGGCACCCAGCGCCAGTGCGGCCAGCAGACCAGCCCCACTGCCAAAGCCGCCGGCGGCGATGATGGGAAGCTTGCTCACCTTGCGAATGGCTGGAATCAGAACCAGCGAAGTGACTTCGCCGCCATGCGCGGCCGCTTCGTGGCCGGTCACCAGCAGGCCATCCACACCGGATTTCTCTGCCGAGATGGCGTGTTTTTCCGTTACGACGGTGGCAATCACCTTGCCGCCGTAGGCGTGTGCTCGCTTTACAATCCAGTCGCCCTTGCCCAGGGAGAAGTTGATCACCGGCACCTGCTCTTCCAGTGCTACCACGCAATTGTCATGGGCGCCGGGCATCATCAGGGTGCAGCCAATGCCAAAGGGCTTGTCGGTCAGTTCGCGGATGCGGCGGATGGCGGCGCGGGTTTGTGCGGCATTGAGCGGCCCTGTGGCCAGAATGCCCAGGCCGCCTGCGTTGGCGGTGGCGGCCACCAGTTCGGGGGTGGCGATGTAGCTCATGCCGGGGCAGGCAAGAGGCAATTGAATGCCGAAAGTTTCGGTAAATCGGGTTTGCATGATGATGGCCGCCGTGTGGTTTACACTATGGCGCTATTGTTCAGGCTTTTTCCGAAAAATTCAAACGGTTGTTTGATTATGTACATGGTATTGATTGGCTGGCTCTACGTGGTACTGATGCTGGCAGTGGCACAGAACAGTCTGTGGGCAACATTCTCCATTCTGTTCTTTTTGGGATTTCTGCCCACCCTGTTTATTGCAAGAATGACACGCCGCCGCCTGCGCAAACGGCAGGAATTGGCGCAGGAGAGGGCAAATCAAGGCAAGACGCTTGAGTGAGGCGGCTTTGCGGTGCTAGAATCCTGCGTCCTCTGCATTGGGCAGGGGAAACACTACGCACATCCGCGCCAAAGGGTGCCGCCAACGCAAAATGGCGGTTGTCTGCGCGGATGGAGGCTTAACCCTTTAAGGAGTTTTTGCATGTCCACCAACGTTACCATGCGTCAAATGCTTGAGGCCGGCGTTCACTTCGGCCACCAAACCCGTTTCTGGAACCCGAAGATGGCTCAGTACATCTTTGGCAGCCGCAACAAGATTCACATCATCAACCTGGAAAAGACTCTGCCGCTGTTCATCGGCGCCCAGGAATATGTGCGTCGTCTGGCTGCCAACAAGGGCACCGTAATGTTTGTTGGTACCAAGCGTCAGGCGCGTGAGATCGTCCGTGAAGAAGCTGCCCGCGCTGGCATGCCGTTTGTTGATCACCGCTGGCTCGGCGGCATGCTGACCAACTACAAGACAGTGAAGCAGTCCATCAAGCGTCTTGAAGAAAAGCGTGCCATCCTGGAAGGCGCTGACATGGGTTACAACAAGAAAGAACTGTTGGACCTGCAACGCGAAGTTGACAAGCTGGAACGCTCGCTGGGCGGTATCAAGGATATGAAGGGCCTGCCGGATGCCATCTTCGTTATCGACACTGGCTACCAGAAAGGTACCATCGTTGAAGCCAAGAAACTGGGTATCCCGGTAATCGGCGTTGTTGATACCAACAACTCGCCGGATGGCATCGACTACGTTATTCCGGGCAACGACGACTCCAGCCGTGCCATCCGCCTGTACGCTCGCGGCATCGCCGACGCCGTACTGGAAGGCCGCGCCCAGTCGCTGCAAGAAGTCGTAGCTGCCGCCGAAACGGCCCAGGCTGAGTAAGCAGACTCGAAAGGGGGCGCAAGCCCCTTTTTTCAGACCTGATTACCCTTACGTATCGAATACAGGAGTTACAAATGGCGGAAATCACCGCAAAAATGGTTTCGGATCTGCGCGCTGCTACCGGCCTGGGCATGATGGAATGCAAGAAAGCCCTGGTTGAAGCTGAAGGCGACGCTGCCAAGGCTGAAGAAATTCTGCGCATCAAGTCCGGCAACAAGGCTTCCAAGATGGCTGGCCGTCTGGCTGCCGAAGGTATCATCGGTTCTTACGTTGCCGGCGGCGTTGGCGCCCTGGTTGAAGTGAACTGTGAAACCGACTTCGTTGCCAAGGACCCGACTTTCGTTGCACTGGCCAATGCTGCTGCTCAAGCTGCTGCCACTGCCAACCCGGCTGATGTTGAAGCCCTGTCCGCTGTTGTGATCGACGGCCAGTCCGTTGAAGACATCCGCAAGGCTGCCATCGCCAAGCTGGGCGAAAACATGACCATCCGTCGTTTCGTTCGTTACGAAACCACTGGTACCATTGCTACTTACCTGCACGGTGCCAAGATCGGCGTGATCGTTGACCTGAAGGGTGATGAAGCGCTGGGTCGTGACATTGCCATGCACATCGCTGCTTCCAAGCCGATCTGTGTATCCAAGGATCAGGTTCCGGCCGAAACCCTGGAACAGGAGCGCAAGATCTACACCGCTCAGGCTGCCGAATCCGGCAAGCCGGCCGATATCGTCGCCAAGATGGTTGAAGGCCGCGTCAACAAGTTCCTGGCCGAAGTGACCCTGGTTGGTCAGCCTTTCGTCAAGAACCCGGACGTGACTGTAGAAAAACTGCTGGCTGAAAAATCTGCTTCCGTAAATGCATTTGCCATGTTTGTTGTTGGCGAAGGCATCGAGAAGAAGGTTGTAGACTATGCTGCTGAAGTGGCCGCTGCTGCCAAGCTGTAAGTCTGACAAGACTGTATGATCGAACGGCACCCTGCCTGCAGGGTGCCGTTTTGCAAACTGAATGCCCCAAACACACCCAACTCGAGGTTACCATGAGCCAAGCTCCTTCCTATAAACGCATTCTGCTCAAGCTGTCCGGTGAGGCCCTGATGGGCGACGATAACTACGGCATCAACCGCTCGACCATCGAGCAGATTGTCGGTCAGATCAAGGAAGTGGTAGAGCTGGGCGTACAGGTTGGTATCGTGATCGGTGGTGGCAACATCTTCCGCGGCGTCTCCAGTGCTGCCAGCGGCATGGACCGTGCCACGGCCGACTACATGGGCATGATGGCCACCGTGATGAATGCGCTGGCGCTGAAGGATGCCATGGGCAAGGTGGGTGTGGTGGCGCGTGTGCAGTCCGCCCTCACCATGCAGCAGATTGCCGAGCCCTATGTGCGTGGCAAGGCCATGCAATACCTGGAAGAGGGCAAGGTGGTGATTTTTGGTGCCGGTACCGGCAACCCCTTCTTCACGACAGATACCGCAGCAGCCCTGCGCGGCATGGAAATGAATGTCGACATCATGCTCAAGGCCACCAAGGTGGATGGCGTGTACACGGACGACCCGAAGAAAAACCCGGATGCCGTACGCTATCAGACCCTGACCTTCGACGAAGCCATCGGCCGCAACCTGAAGGTGATGGATGCTACCGCTTTCGCGCTGTGCCGCGACCAGCACCTGAACATCAAGGTGTTCAGCATCTTCAAGCAAGGCGCACTCAAGCGCGTAGTGCTTGGCGAAGATGAAGGCACGCTGGTACACTGCTGAGCTTGATGAATACCAAGGGGCGGAAACGGCTGGAAGCCGCTTTCCGCCTTGTTTTTCAAAGTACCGATTTTTGGAGCAAGCATGATTAATGAAGTCAAGAAATCCGCCGAGCAGAAGATGACCAAGTCTCTGGAGGCGTTCAAGACCGACCTGACCAAAGTACGTACGGGTCGCGCCCATACCGGCATTCTTGATCATGTCATGGTCGACTACTACGGTAGCGACGTGCCGGTAAACCAGGTGGCCAATGTAAGCCTGATTGATGCCCGTACCATCGGTGTACAGGCATGGGAAAAGAACATGGTGGCCAAGATCGAGAAAGCCATTCGCGATTCCGATCTGGGTCTGAACCCGGCTTCCATGGGCGACATCATCCGCGTGCCGATGCCGATGCTGACCGAAGAACGTCGCCGTGACCTGATCAAGGTGGTGCGTAGCGAGGCTGAAGGCGCGCGCGTGGCTGTGCGCAATATCCGTCGCGATGCCAATAACGAATTCAAGAACCTGATCAAGGACAAGGCCATTACCGAGGACGACGAGCGCCGCGGCCAGGATGACATCCAGAAAATGACCGACAAGTACATCGCCGAGATCGACAAGGCGCTGGCGGCCAAAGAAGCGGACCTGATGGCGGTATAAAGGAAATAGCCTTGTTTGGAAGCTCCACCAAGGACGTGCCGGAGGTGCGCTGCGTACCCCGGCATATCGCCATCATCATGGATGGCAATGGCCGCTGGGCCAAGAAGCGTTTCCTGCCGCGGGTGGCAGGGCACAAGAAGGGCCTGGACACCGTCCGTGAAATTGTCACCACCTGCAAGGAATTGGGGGTGGAGTACCTGACGCTGTTTGCCTTCTCCACTGAAAACTGGCGTCGTCCGCCGGATGAGGTGAGCTTCCTGATGGACCTGTTCATCCGTGCGCTGGAAAACGAAGTCAGCAAGCTGCATGCCAACAATATCCGCCTGCGGGTATTGGGCACGCGCGAGCGCTTCAGTCCGGCACTGGCCGAGCGCATCCAGGCAGCGGAAGACAAGACAGCGGGTAATGACGGGCTGGTGCTCAGTATCGCTGCCGATTATGGCGGTCGCTGGGACGTGCTCAATGCAGTCAATGGCCTGATCGCCGATGGTGTCAGTGAAATCACTGAAGAAAACCTGGCTTCCCGCCTGTCCACCCACTGGGCACCGGAGCCGGATCTGTTCATCCGTACTGGCGGGGAGCAGCGCATCAGCAATTTCCTGCTGTGGCAACTGGCTTATTCCGAGTTGTATTTCACTGATCTGCTGTGGCCGGATTTCAACCGTGCGGCACTGGATCAGGCACTGGACTCCTACCGCTCGCGCGAGCGCCGTTTTGGCCGCACCAGCGAGCAGCTGCCTGAACAGCAGCGCAGAAACTGACCCCTCATGCTCAAGACCCGCATACTGACCGCTCTGGTGTTGCTGCCGCTGATGCTGGCCGCATTGTTCGTGTTTCCGGCGGATGCCTGGGCCGCTTTTTCCTGGCTGATCATCCTGTTGGCCCTGTGGGAATATGCCCGCATGACGCCCCTGCGCGGCCTGGCCAAGTGGGGATATCTGGGCTTGAGTACGGCTTTTGCCGGTGTTTCCTGGTGGCAGGGCTGGCAGATGCCGCCGGTCGCGCATCTGCTCACGCTGGTGTTCTGGTTGCTGGTGATGCCCTTGTGGCTGGCCCGTCGCTGGACGGTAAAGTCCCCCGGCGTGGCCGCCGTGCTCGGCTGGGTGCTGATGCTGCCGGCCTGGTATGGCTTTCTGGAATGGCGGCCGCAGGCTGATGCCAGCCATGCGCTGACCTTGCTGGCCGTGATGGGCCTGGTGTGGGTGGCGGACGTGGCCGCCTACTTCTCCGGCAAGGCATTCGGCAAGCGCAAGCTGGCACCTTCCATCAGCCCTGGCAAAAGCTGGGAAGGCGTGTACGGCGCGCTGGTAGGCGTGGCTGTTTATGTGGTCATTGTCAGCCGCCTGGGCTGGATTTCCGTCGGCCTGCCAGTGTGGGCGCTGGTATTGCTGGCCTTGCCGTTGACTGCGGTCAGCGTTTGCGGCGACTTGCTGGAATCCTGGTTCAAACGTGCGTCAGGCATCAAGGACAGCAGCAAGCTGCTGCCTGGTCATGGCGGCGTTTATGACCGAATCGATAGTCTCATTGCCGTTCTGGCAGTCAGCAATGCGCTGCGCGTGCTGGGCGGGCTGTAAGCACATCTCATGAAACCTCAAGGTATTGCAGTTCTTGGGGCAACCGGCAGCATCGGCGTCAATACGCTGGATGTGGTTGCCCGTCATCCCGAGCGCTACCGCGTGGTGGCGCTCAGTGGTCATCATCAGGTCGACCGTCTGTTTGAGCAGGCCTGCCGTTTTTCTCCCCTTTATGTTGTCGTGGCGGATGCTGTATCTGCCAATGATTTGCAAGGCCGCTTGCAAGAGCAGGGTCTGGCTACCGAAGTGTTGCATGGCGCGGCAGCGCTGGAACGTGTGGCCAGCTTGCCTGAAGTGGATGTGGTGATGGCAGCCATCGTCGGGGCGGCGGGCTTGCCTTCGGCCATGGCGGCGGCGCGCGCTGGCAAGAAGATATTGCTGGCCAACAAGGAATCGCTGGTGGTGGCCGGTCGCCTGTTCGTGGAGGCGGTGCGCGAGCATGGTGCCACCTTGTTGCCGGTGGATAGCGAACACAGTGCCATTTTCCAGTCCCTGCCGCATGACTATGCCGGCAATCTGGATGCTTCCGGCATTCGCAAGATCATTCTCACTGCCTCGGGTGGACCCTTCCGTCAGCACAGTGCCGAAGCCTTGTTGCACGTCACGGTGGAAGATGCCTGTCGTCACCCCAACTGGGTGATGGGACGCAAGATTTCCGTGGATTCGGCCAGCCTGATGAACAAGGGGCTGGAGGTCATCGAAGCACACTGGCTGTTTTCTGCTCCGCCGGAACGTATCGACGTGGTGGTGCATCCGCAAAGCGTGATTCATTCCATGGTGCAGTACCGTGATGGTTCGGTGATGGCACAGCTGGGTTCGCCCGACATGCGCACCCCGATTGCCTGCGCACTGGCATGGCCGGAGCGCATCGAGGCTGGCGTCAGCTCGCTGGATTTCTTCAGCATGGGCAGTCTGAGTTTCGAGCAGCCGGATATGGCGCGTTTCCCCTGTCTTGGGCTGGCGTTTGACTCGCTGCGCAGCGGCGGCGATGCTCCTGCAGTACTCAATGCAGCGAATGAAGTGGCGGTGGCGGCCTTCCTGGAAGGGCGCTTGCGCTTTGTCGATATTGCCGCCGTGGTGGAAGCCACGCTGGCCGGTGTCAGCCTGTCACCCAGCACCTCGCTGGCTGCCTTGCTGGACAAGGATGGTGAAGCGCGTCGCTTTGCCATGAACAAGGTGGGTTCATGCTGACATTCCTGGCATTCCTGGTGGCCATCGGTGTGCTGGTCACCTTTCACGAACTGGGTCATTACTGGGTAGCCCGCTTGTGCGGGGTGAAAGTCCTGCGCTTCTCGGTAGGTTTTGGTGCTCCTTTGTATACCTTCCGTCGTGGCGATACCGAGTGGGCCATCAGCCCCATTCCGCTGGGTGGCTATGTGCGCATGCTGGATGAGCGCGAAATGGATGTTGCTCCGGAAGAGCGCCATCTGGCATTCAATACCCAGCCGGTTTACAAGCGCATGGCCATTGTGGCGGCTGGCCCGCTGGCCAATCTGGTGCTGGCCGTGCTGTTTTACTGGCTGGTGATTGCTGGTGGCGTCACGCAGTTGCTGCCGCAAATCGGCACGGTCATCACACCCAGTCTGGCCGCCACTGCCGGCTTCCAGTCTGGCGACCGCGTGCTGTCGGTGAATGGACAGAAGGTGGATGACTGGCAAGGCCTGCGCCTGGCACTGGTGGATGCCGTAGGCAGTGGCGATGTGCCGTTGCGCCTGCAGGTGAAGACTGCCCAGTCGGCCACGGTGCTGCGCAGTATCGACCCGGCCCAGGCGGATGAGGACACCCTCAAGGCGCTGGAGCAAGGGAACCCCGGCTTCATGCCCATGCGCTATCTGCCTGCCATCGGCGGTGTGGAAGAAGGTGGTGTGGCCGCACGAGCCGGGCTGAAAGCAGGGGACAAGCTGATTGCCGTGGATGGCAAGCCGCTAGGCAGCTGGGATGCCTGGGTGCGCCTGGTGCATGAGAGCCCGGGCAAGGAGCTGCTGATCCGCATTCAGCGTGATGGCAAGCAGCAGGATGTCAAGCTGCGTCCGGCCACTGTGGCAGATGGCGACGTGATGATAGGCCGTATCGGTGCAGCGCCGCTGCTGGATGCCGCCTGGATGAAACAACTGGCATTTACGCACAAACCCGGCGTTGCCGAAGCGGGGGTGGAAGCCTGGCGCAAGATGACCGACACCGCCTGGATGAGCCTGAAGTTTCTGGGCCGCATGGTGATTGGCCAGGCTTCGCTGGATAATCTGTCCGGCCCGCTGACCATTGCCAGCATTGCCGGACAGACCGCCCGTGAAGGCTGGAGTCCCTACCTGGAATTTCTCGCGCTGATCAGTGTCAGCATCGGTGTGTTGAATCTGTTGCCAATACCTGTGCTGGATGGCGGGCACTTAATGTATTATGTCGCGGAGCTGGTCAAAGGCCGCCCGCTGAGCGAGCGTGCGCAACTGTTTGGACAGAAGATCGGATTCATCCTGCTGGCGTCGCTGATGCTGTTTGCTGTGCTGAATGATATCAGCCGCCTTTTTGGGGGTTAAAACAAACCTATGAAATTGAAATTACTCGCGGCCGCTGTGCTGGGCATGACTACGGCAACAGCTGTTTGGGCTGCGGATCCGTTCGTGATCAAGGATATCCGGGTTGAAGGCCTGCAACGTACCGAAGCCGGTACGGTCTTCAACTACCTGCCGGTCAAGGTGGGCGATACATTCAATGACGAGAAGGCACGTGAGTCCATCAAGAGCCTGTTTGCCACCGGCTTCTTTGATGATGTACGCGTGGAGTCGCGCGATGGTGTGGTGATTGTCGCCGTTGCCGAGCGACCGGTGATCACCCAGCTCAACATCAATGGCGCCAAGGAATTCAGCAAGGATCAGCTCAAAAAAGCCCTGAAGGATAACGGCTTTGCCGAATCCCGCATTTTTGACCAGGCCCTGCTGGACGGCGCGGTGCAGGAACTGAAGCGTCAGTACTACAGCCGTGGCAAGTATGCGGTGGAGATTACCCCGCAAGTCACCAAGCTGGAGCGCAATCGCGTGGCCGTGACACTGGATATCACCGAAGGGGTGACTGCCCAGATCAAGGACATCCATTTTGTCGGCAACAAGGCATTCAGCCAGGACAAGCTGCTGGATGAGATGTCGCTGACTTCCGGTGGCTGGTTCTCCTGGATAACCAAGGATAACCAGTACTCCAAGCAAAAGCTGACTGGCGATCTGGAGAAGCTCAAGGCTTTCTACCAGAACCAGGGCTATCTGGAATTCAATATCGAATCCACCCAGGTATCCATCAGCGCCGACAAGCAGCAAATGTTCCTGACGCTGAACATCAATGAAGGCAGCAAGTTCACCGTTGCCGACATCAAGCTGGCTGGTGACCTGAAAGTGCCTGAAGCCGAGCTGCGCAAGCTGATTACCGTGAAATCCGGCACCGTGTTCGACAATGAAAAGGTGACCGAAAGCGTGAAAGCGCTGAGTGATCGTCTGGGCAATGAAGGCTACGCCTTTGCCAACGTCAATGCCTTGCCAGACATCAATCGCGACAAGCAGCAAGTCGGCTTTACCTTCTTTGTCGATCCGGGTCGCAAGACCTATGTACGCCGCGTCAATATTGCCGGCAATACCAAGACCCGTGACGAAGTGGTACGCCGCGAACTGCGCCAGCTGGAAGGCTCGGTTTACAACGCTGCCAATGTGAAGCGCAGCAAGGACCGTGTCGAGCTGCTGGGCTATTTTGAAGATGTGAACGTGGAAACCCCGGCGGTGGCAGATGCGCCCGATCAGGTGGACATGAACATCTCGCTGAAGGAACGCGCCACCGGCAGCATCTCCGCTGGTGTCGGTTTCGTGCAGGGCGAAGGCATCCAGTTGTCGGCCAGTGTTTCGCAGAGCAATATTTTCGGCTCCGGCAAATACATGTCTTTCGGTATTTCCAATGGCTCGGTGAACAAGAATGCCACCTTGTCGTTTACCGATCCGTACTTCACCGCCGACGGCGTAAGCCTGGGTTACGACCTGTACCACCGCGTGTACAAGCCGTATAACAGCTCATCGTCCAGCACTACGCACTACAAGACGTCCACTGACGGTGCCGCCATGCGCTTTGGTGTACCGGTAACGGAAACCGACCGTATCAACTTCAGCCTGGGTCTGGAGCAGACCAAGGTCGGTACCTGGAGCGACAGTCCCACCCGCTATCTGGACTTCGTCAACAAGTACGGCAGCAACAACCTGTCGCTGATCGGTACTGCCGGCTGGGGCCGTGATACCCGTGACAGCTCGCTGTGGCCGACACGTGGTGCCAACATCAAGGTGCAGGCCGATGCAGCCCTGCCGGGCGGCGACCTCGAATGGTACCGTCTGACGCACTCGCAGCAGTGGTTCTTCCCGCTGTCCAAAACCTTCACCCTGATGCTGAACGGTGAAGTGGGTTATGCCAATGGTTATGGCAAGACCAACACACTGCCGTTCTTCCAGAACTTCTATCTGGGTGGTCTGGGTTCGGTGCGTGGTTACGATTCCAACAGCCTGGGGCCGAAGGATGCCAGCACTGGTGACTATCTGGGCGGTACCCGCAAGATGGTGGCCAATGCCGAAATCCTGTTCCCCTTCCCGGGCATGAAGGACAACAAGTCGGTGCGTGCCAGCGTATTCTTCGACTCCGGCACGGTGTGGGATAGCACCATCAGCGGTAGTACCCCGAGCAGCGAGCTGCGTTACTCCACTGGTGCGGCCGTGACCTGGCTGTCCCCGCTGGGACCGATGAAGTTCAGTCTGGCCAAAGCCCTGCGCAAGAAGGAAGGCGACAAGTACCAGAGCTTCCAGTTCCAGCTGGGTACCGTCTTCTAAACCGAAAGAGGCCTGAACATGAAATCAATTTTCAAGTGCTTGATTGCCGGGCTGGCCATGGTCAGCCTGCAGGCCTCGGCCGCAGACTTCAAGCTGGGATTCGTCAACATCGAGCGGGTATACCGCGAGGCGGCACCGGCGATTGCCATCCAGAAAAAACTGGACAAGGAATTTGGTGATCGTCGTGCCGAGCTGAAGAAAATGGAAAAGCGTGCCAAGGAGCTGGAAGGCCTGCTGGCCAAGAGCACGCTGTCCATTGATGACCGCAAACGCTACGAGCGCGAATATGCCGGGCTGGACCGCGACTATCAGGCCAAGGCCCGCGAGTTGTCGGAAGACTTCAACCAGCGTCGCAACGAAGAGTTTGCTTCGGTACAGGAGCGCGCCAACCGGGTGCTGCGCCAGATCGCTGATCGCGAGCAATACGACCTGATCCTGCAGGATGTGGTTTATGTCAATCCTAAGTACGACCTGACCGGTAAGGTGCTGAAGGAACTGGAAAAATAATCCTGCCTAACTGTTACGGGAGAAGCCGACCCGGGGTCGGCTTTCATTTTTGATGGCGTACACACTTTCTCATATCGTGGCCAGCCTGGGTGGTGTGCTCAAGGGCGAAGACCGTACGGTCGAACGCCTGGCACCGCTGGATGTGGCGACCGCGAGCGATATTACCTTTCTGTCCAATCCCAAGTACCGCAAGCAGCTGGACGGATGTGCCGCCGGTGCGGTGATTGTTTCGCCCAAGCTGGAAGCAGAGCTGGACCCGGCGCGCTCCTGGATTGTGGTGGATGACCCCTATCTGTATTTTGCCAAGGTGGCAACCTTGTTCCACCCGCCTGCACAGCCGCAGCCGGGCATCCATGCCAGCGCGGTGATCGGCGAGGGCGCTGTCATTGCTGCCAGCAGCGAAGTACGCGAACACGTGAGCATCGGTGCCGGTGCGGTGATTGGCGAGCGTTGCATCTTGCATCCTGGCGTGGTGATCGGTGCTGGCACGGTACTGGGCGATGATGTTGTGTTGTATCCCAATGTCACGGTTTACCATGGCTGCGTACTGGGTAACCGCGTGGCCGTGCACTCGGGCAGCGTGATCGGGGCGGACGGCTTTGGCCTGGCATGGGCCAAGGATCAATGGTTCAAGATTCCGCAAACCGGTCGTGCCATTCTGGAAGATGATGTCGAAGTGGGTGCCAACACCACCATCGACCGTGGCGCACTGGCGGACACCATCATCCGGCGTGGTGCCAAGATCGATAATCTGGTGCAGATTGCCCACAACGTGCAGATTGGCGAGCATACCGCCATCGCCGGATGTGTCGGTATTGCCGGTAGTACCAGCATTGGCGCTTATTGTACGGTGGGCGGTGCGGCCATGTTTGTCGGTCATATCGAAGTGGCAGACAAGACGCATATCGGCGGCGGTACGCTGGTGTCGAAGTCCATCCGCCAGCCGGATACCTACGCTTCGTCCTACCCGCTGCAAACCATGAAGGAATGGCTGGGCAATGCCGTTCATGTAAGACATCTGGACGATCTCGCCAAGCGGATAAAACAACTCGAACGCGAGATCGGCATGCTGAAAGAAAACAAGGACAATACAAATGACTGAACACGCCGTAAACATTGATGTACGTGAAATCATGAAGTGCCTGCCGCACCGCTATCCTTTCCTGCTGGTGGATCGCGTGACCGAAATGGTACCGGACACCCGCATCAAGGCGCTGAAGAACGTCACCATCAACGAACCCTTCTTCTGCGGCCACTTCGAGCAATACCCGGTAATGCCGGGCGTGCTGATCATCGAAGCGCTGGCACAGGCTGCCGGCATTCTGGCAATCAAGAGCCAGGGCGAGCGCGCCGAAAACGAGCTGTACTTTTTTGTCGGCATCGACAAGGCCCGCTTCAAGCGCCAGGTGGTACCGGGCGATCAGCTCATTTTCGAAGTGGAGCAAATCACCGTGAAGCGCGGCATCGGCAAATACAATGCCCGTGCACTGGTGGATGGTCAGGTGGCTTGTGAAGCCGAAATCATGTGTGCCAAACGCGAGGTCTGAGCATGGCCATTCATCCGACAGCGATTGTCGACCCCAAGGCAAACATTGCCGCTGATGTGGAAATTGGCGCCTATTCCATCATTGGCCCGGATGTATCCATCGACAGCGGTACCTGGGTAGGTCCGCACGTGGTGATCGAAGGGCATACCAGCATCGGCAAGAACAACCGCATTTTCCAGTTCAGCTCGCTGGGTGCCATTCCGCAGGACAAGAAGTACGCCGGTGAGCCTACCCGGCTGGAAATCGGCGATAACAACACCATCCGCGAATTCTGCACCTTCAATATCGGTACCGCGCAGGATGTGGGCGTGACCCGTCTGGGCAACAACAACTGGATCATGGCTTACGTGCATCTGGGCCATGACTGCCAGATTGGCAACAATACCATTTTTGCCAACAACGCCACGCTGGGCGGCCACGTGCATATTGGTGACTGGGTGATCCTGGGTGGTTTCACCAGCGTGCACCAGTTTGCCATCATCGGCGATCACGCCATGACCGCCTTTGCCAGTGCGGTGGCGCAGGATGTGCCGCCCTACGTGATGGCTCATGGCAACCGTGCAGTGCCGGCCGGCATCAATGCCGAAGGCCTGAAGCGTCGTGGCTTCACTCCGGAGCAGATCCGCCGGGTGCGCAATGCCTACAAGGCCCTGTACCGTCAGGGTCTGCAATACGATGCTGCCAAGGAAGCCATTCTGGCCGAAGCACAGCAAGGCCATGTCGAGCTGGAACCGTTCACCCGCTTCTTTGCCCAGTCCGAGCGAGGCATCATCCGCTAACCATGTCTGAACCCTTGTTCAAGCGTAAAGGCGCGCTCAAGGTGGCAATGGTGGCTGGCGAGGCCTCCGGCGACCTGCTGGCGGCTCACCTGATGGAAGCCTTGCAGGCAAGATACGCCGATATCGAATTTGCCGGTATCGGCGGCCCGCGCATGGAAGCGCGGGGTTTTGTCAGCCACGCGCCACAAAGCCGTCTGGCAGTGATGGGTTATGTCGAAGTGCTCAAGCGCCTGCCGGAGCTGCTGCGTATCCGTCGCACCCTGCGTGACCGCCTGTTGGCCGAAAAGCCGGATGTCTTTATCGGCGTGGATGCACCGGACTTCAATCTGGCGCTGGAAGCCGCACTGAAGAAGCAGGGCATTGCCACCATCCACTACGTCAGCCCGTCAGTATGGGCATGGCGGTTGGAGCGCATCTACAAGATAGGCCGCGCCGTCAATCGCGTGCTGTGCCTGTTTCCGATGGAGCCGGCCTTGTATCAGCAGGCCAAGGTGCGGGCGGATTTTGTCGGTCATCCCCTGGCCAGCGCAATCCCGATGGCCCCGGACCAGCTGGCCATGCGTGAACAGCTGGGTTTGCCGCGGCAGGGGCCCATTTTCACCCTGATGCCGGGCAGCCGCAAAAGCGAGCTGGAATTCATGGAACCGTTGTATATCGAAGTGGCCCGCATGCTGCTGCGCGATTACCCCGATGCCACCTTCCTGGTGCCGCTGGCTACCCGCGCCACCATGGATCAGTTCGATCAGCTGCTGACCCGTCACAAGGCCTGGGACTTGCCGCTGCGCAAGTTGTTTGGGCACGCCCAGATGGCAATGATTGCCAGCGACGTGGTGCTGGTGACCAGTGGCACTGCCACGCTTGAAGTAGCATTGACCAAGCGGCCGATGGTGATCAGCTACAAGCTGTCATGGCTCACCTACCTGCTGGTCAAACGCAAGATCAAGCTACCTTACGTCGGCTTGCCCAATATCCTGTGCGGACGCTTTGTGGTGCCGGAACTGCTGCAAAAGGACGCCACTGTTGAAAAACTGACTGCGGAAGTGAAGCGGCTGTACGAAGACAAGGATGCCCGGGCCGAGATGGTGCAGGCCTTTACCGATCTGCATCAGTCATTGCTGGCTGATACGGCCGGGCTGGCCGCTGCAGCGGTATTGCAGGAGGCCGGATGTCAGGCGAAGCCTGCATGAGCACCGAGCTGATTGCCGGTGTGGATGAGGCCGGGCGCGGTCCTCTGGCTGGTGCGGTATTTGCCGCCGCAGTCATTCTGGACCCGGCCCGCCCCATTGCCGGGCTGGCGGACTCCAAAGTGCTGAGTGAAGCACGGCGCGATGCGCTGGCGGTGCTAATCAAGCAGGATGCGCTGGCCTGGTGCATTGCCAGCGCCAGTGTCGAGGAAATCGACAAGATCAACATCCTGCAAGCCACCATGCTGGCCATGAGCCGGGCGGTAGCCGGGCTTGCAGTAACGCCGGGCAAGGTGTTGATTGACGGCAACCGCGTGCCAAAGCAGATTACCCTGCCTGCCGAAGCCATCGTCAAGGGCGACGCCAAGGTGCAGGCCATTTCGGCGGCTTCCATTCTGGCCAAGACAGCGCGTGATGCCGAACTGGTTGCGCTGGATGCCCTGCATCCGCAATACGGCTTTGCCCGCCACAAGGGCTATCCCACTGCCGAGCATCTGGCAGCACTGGAGCAGTACGGTGCGCTGGCCGAGCATCGCAAGTCCTTTGGCCCGGTCAAGGCCTGGCTGGCACGCCAGCAAGGTCAGCTGTTCTAGGCCGCCACGCCGTGACCGACGTGGCCAAAACCTGCTTTCCCCCGGTAGTGGATGCGCACACCCGGCTGCTGATCCTGGGCTCGCTACCCGGCGACGCCTCGCTACAAGCCGCCCAGTATTACGCCCATCCGCGCAACCAGTTCTGGCGTTTGCTGGAACAGGTACTGCAACAAGCCCTGATTGAATTGCCCTATGCCCAGCGTCTGGCATGCCTGCAAGCGTGCGGTGTCGGGCTGTGGGATGTGGTGGCCCAGGCGCAGCGGCAGGGCAGTCTGGACACTGCCATCCGCGCAGCCAGCCACAACGACCTCTCCACCTTGTGCATGGGGCTGCCGCAGTTGCAGGCACTTGCCTTCAATGGCGCTACCGCAGCGCGAATCGGCAGCAAACAGCTGCACGGCCAGGCGGCGTTGCTGCAGTGCCTGACGCTGCCATCTTCCAGCCCCGCCCATACCATGCCTTTCGCACAGAAGTTGGAGCAATGGCTGCCATTGCGCAGTGTGCTGATGTCCGGTTGAAACCGTCAGTCACCTGTGCCTGACGCAGGTTTTGCTTGAAGTCCGCGCTTTGCTGTGGTGTTCTGTGCCATCTGGCCAAGCCGCCTGCCTTATCTGCTACAGGAGCATCCATGCGTACTGAACATCATCCGCTACTATCCCCCAGCCTTGGTACCCAGCGCAGCATCACCAGCTTTCACTTCGGGCCGACGGGCGGTGGGGGCGGCTGGCCGCGCAAGGTGTATATCCAGGCCAGTCTGCATGCCGGGGAAATTCCGGGCATGCTGGTGGCCCACCTGTTGCGCCAGCAATTTGCCGATCTGGAAGCGCGTGGGCTGTTGCAGGCGGAAATCGTGCTGGTGCCGGTGGCCAATCCCATCGGCCTGGCGCAGCAACTGCATTACCAGCCGCAGGGACGGTTTGATCTGGCCAGTGGTGAAAACTTCAACCGCCTTTACAGTGAACCCTCCGCGCAAGTCATTCCGCAATTGCGTGAACAACTGACGCAGGATGCCGATACCAACCGCAGCCTCATCCGTCAGGCCTTGCGCAAGGCGATTGCCAGCGGGCCGGTGCATACCGAGCTGCAAAGCCTGCGCCAGACCCTGCACCTGCTGGCGCTGGATGCCGACCTGGTACTGGACCTGCACTGCGACTTTGCCGGTGAAGTGCACATTTACTCGCATAGCGAACACTGGCCGCTGGTGGAAGACCTGGCCGCGCACCTGCAATGTGGCGCTTCGCTGCTGGCCGATGAATATGGCGTGATGCCGTTTGATGAAGCCATTTTCCTGCCCTGGGCCAGGATTCGCGCTGCCTTGCCGCAATTCCCGGTGCCGTTTGACAGCGTGGCAGTCACTGTAGAACTGCGGGGTGAGGGCGATGTCGATTACCGGCTGGCCGGGCAGGACAGTCAGGCCATCCTGCATTATCTGACCGGTCGGGGCGTGATTGCCGGTGAGCCGGTCGCACCTGCACCCTTGCCGTACCCGGCAACCCCGCTGTCCGGCTCCGAAACCCTGATCGCCCCGCATGCCGGGGTAATCGTGATGCGGGCCGAGCTGGGTAGTGTGGTGGCAGCGGGTGATGCCATCGCGGATGTGATCGACCCGATTGCCGGCACCACTACCACCTTGCATGCCGGAACCGGCGGCATGTTCTATGTGTTTGCCCGTCATCCCTATGTGGTACGTGGTGGTACGGTGGCCAAGATAGCTGGCCGGCATCCGCTGAGTGAACGCAATTTGCTGGGTGCATGAAAAAGTTGCAACTAGCTTCCCGAATGCCAGAAGGCAAGCAGGGCAAGGCTGATTTGTCGTGTTTTCCGTACCAAGGCATGGCTGGATGATGCAGTACATGCCCGAAAACTTGCAGTTTGCTGCCGCTTGCACTGATATTGGTAGTGTCTGGCATCCAGCAAGAGAGGAGGATAAGCATGAGTCGTTATTGCATCTGGTTTGTCACCCCGGACGACACGGTCATGCGGCGTGCCGAGGTGGCCATCAACGGCAGCATCCATTGTCATCAGGTACTGGAAGAAATCGAGGCGCAGCTTGCGCTGGATTGCGGGCTCAGTCAGGTGATGATTGTGGACTGGAAGCGATTCGAACAAGTGGAAGCCCAAAGCGCGCCACTGGCGCGTGCAGTGGCCTGAGTTCGCACCGGACTGCTCCTGCATTGGTGTGATCGGACCTAGTTCGTCAGAGGGAAGAAACGGGATTGGTCTGCATGCTATCATGCGGCCCATCCCTTTTTATCTGGATCTCGCCATCATGTATGTGCTGGGCGTAGCAGGCTATTCAGGCAGTGGCAAAACCACCTTGCTGGAGAAAATCATCCCGCTGCTGTGTGCCGCTGGTGTGGATGTTGCCGTGATCAAGCACACCCATCACGACGTGGACTGGGACCAGCCCGGCAAGGACAGCTGGCGTCACCGCGAGGCGGGTGCTGCCCAGGTGTTGCTGGCCGGTGCCAGGCGCCGCCTGCTGGTGCAAACCATGCCGCAGGGTAATGATGCGCCACTGGCTGAACATGTGGCCGCCTTGCGCCCCTGCGACCTGGTATTGGCCGAAGGCTTCAAGCATGAGGCCATTGCCAAACTGGAAGTCTACGACCCGGCACTGGGACATGCGCCGTTGTATATGCAGGACCCGGCCGTGCTCGCGGTGGTGACGGATGCAGCGCCGTCAGACTTGCCACCCACCGCTTTACCCCGCTTCGGGCGGGATGATGTCGAAGCCATTGCCCGTTTCATTCTTGCCTTACTGGAAAAACATCAAGATGCTCACCGTTGATCAGGCCCGTGACTGGCTGTTGCAGCGTGCCCAGCCGGTACGTGCTACCGAAACCCTCCCGCTGCTGCAGGCGCTGGGCCGCATTCTGGCCGAACCGGTACTGGCCGGCCTTGACGTGCCGCCGCAGGACAATAGCGCGATGGATGGCTATGCCCTGAACAGTGCAGATGGCAATGGCCCGTTCGCAGTTTCGCAGCGCATTCCCGCCGGCACCCAGCCGCAGCCATTGCAAGCCGGTACGGCGGCGCGCATTTTTACCGGCGCACCCATTCCAGCCGGGGCTGACGCGGTGGTGATGCAGGAAATGGCCGAGCTGCAGGCGGATGGTCAGGTGCTGTTCAGCCAGCCGGTGAAGCCGGGTCAGAATATCCGCCGTGCTGGCGAGGATATCCTGCGTGGAGCCACCGTGCTGTCTGCCGGACAGTTGCTCAGTGCTGCCGATCTGGGGCTGGCCGCTTCCATTGGTGTGCCCACGCTGACGGTATACCGCCCCTTGCGGGTGGCGGTGTTCTTTACCGGTGATGAGCTGACCGATCCGGGCCAGCCGCTGCAAGCAGGGCAGATTTACAATTCCAATCGCTATTGGCTGGTGCCGGAACTGATGCGGCTGGGTTGCGACGTGACCGATCTTGGCATCGTGCCGGATTCGCTCAGCCGCACCCGCGAAATCCTGCAGGATGCCGCCGGGCTGGCCGATGTCATCATGACTTGCGGCGGTGTGTCGGTTGGCGAGGAGGACCATGTGAAGGCGGCGGTGGAAGCCGAAGGTAGTCTGGATTTGTGGAAGATCGCCATCAAGCCGGGCAAGCCGCTGGCCAGCGGCAAGGTGGGGCAGGCCGGCTTCATCGGCTTGCCGGGTAATCCGGTATCCGGCTTTGTCACCTATCAGGTGCTGGTAAAACCCTATCTGCAGCGCTGTGCCGGTTTGCAGCAAGATGAAACGCGGCCGATGGCGCAATACCCCGCCGGGTTTGCCTGGGAGCGCCCGGACACCCGACGTGAGGAGTTCCTGAGGGTGAAACTGGTGCAGCAAGATGGCCAGTGGCAATTGCAGCGTTATCCGAATCAGGGTTCCGGTGTGCTTACTTCCTGCGCCTGGGCGGACGGTCTGGTGCGGCTTGCTGCCGGACAACAGGTACAGCCTGGCGACATGCTGGCCTTGCTGCCCATTTCCGGCTGAACATGCCCACACTGCATTTTGTCGATGGTGCCGGGCAGCTATTGGCTGCGGTGGATGCGCAGCCTGGTGATGTGCTGCTGGATGTTGCCCGTCTTTCGGATGTGCCTTTGCACTGGCGCTGTGGCCAGGGCACCTGCGGCACTTGCAAGGTGAGCATTCGTCATGCTGACCCACAGCAGCCAGTCAAGCTGACACGCAAGGAGCGCAATGTGCTGCTGCGCGCCGGTTTGATTGATGCGGCACAAGCTGCACAGGAAAGCTGGCCGGATGTCTCGGCCGGCTGGCGGCTGGCTTGTCATGTGCCGGTGGGTGCGCAGGACTGGCAGGTGGTCTGTCCGCAGGACTGAGCACGGGTTTGCATGACAAAAACAGAGCCACGATCAAGGTCGTGGCTTTGTTTATTATTGTTTTTCATTATTGTGGACGGTGCATGTCAGCTGGATGCCGGGCTGACCACATTGCGCCCGGAGCGCTTGGCAATATACAGCGCGCCATCGGCTTCTTCGTAAATGCGCTGGGCAGTGTCATCCGCCTGCGGAATGCGTGCCGCCACGCCTATGCTGCAGGTTACCTTGTGCAAGGGGCTGCCATCATGCGGCAGGTCCAGGTCTTCCAGCCGCTGGCGGAAGGTTTCTGCGGCATCCACTGCTTCCTGCATGCTGGTGCCAGGCATCAGCACGCCAAACTCTTCCCCGCCCAGGCGGGCTGGCAGCACGCCTTTGCGCTTGAAAGTGTCTTGCAGTACATGGGCCACCCGCTTGAGGATCATGTCGCCTGCATAGTGGCCGTACTGGTCGTTGTACAGCTTGAAGTGGTCAATATCGAGCAGGATGAAGGCCAGCGGCTGGCTGGCATTGCGCTGCCTGTCAATCGCCGGAATGAACACCTCGTCAAAATGACGCCGGTTGGCCAGCTGGGTCAAACCATCGGTGGTGGCCAGCGTTTGCAGGCTGGCCTGCCGCTCGATGAAGCGGGCAAAACCGCAAACCAGCAGCACCAGCATGCAGCTGACCGGTGCAAACCAGTAGCGGGCAAACAGCAGGCCGGCAATGCTGATCAAGGCCGGAATGGCGCTTGCGGCCGCATAAGCCTGCAAGGCATTGCGGCGGCGGCCCCAGGGGGAGAGCAGGTAATCCAGCCCCAGCACCAGCAGCAGGCTGAACAGGGCTTGCTGGGTCAGTGTGAGCGGGCGAATCAGGCTGCCATCCTGCAAGCCGCGCAGCAGATAGGCGTTGATCACCACACCGGGCATGCTGCCTGCTCCGGCGGACAAGGGCGTGGTATGCATGTCGCCCAGCCCGGCGGCGGTGACGCCAATCAGCACGATGCGGTTGCGGAACAGTTCCGGGTCGGTGTTAGCGAGGGCGTCGATATACGACAGCCGCTGGAAAGGCTCGGCCCCTTTGCCGTAGGGCACCATGATCTCATCACTGCGCACCCAGGGTTCGTCACGGCTGTGCACCAGCGTGGCAGCACTACTGGCCGGTTTGCCCTCGGCAACGTCCAGAACAGCACGGGCAAAGGCCGGGTAGTCGGCACTGCCCAGGCCCGCATGCAGATAGCCGCGTCGCACGATGCCGTCATCGTCCCGTTCGAAGTCGGTATGGCCCAGACGGTTGGATGCTGCGGCAAACAGCGGTAGCGGGCGGGTTTCAGTCAGCACGCCGCCGCTGTTTTCCGGAAACACCGGGCTGACTACCTTGCCGTTATCGTGTATGGCACTGGCCAGCGCCTGGTCCGGGCGGCTGCTGCTGAGTGTGCTTTCTGCCAGTGCAATGTCCAGCCCCACGGCCTTGGCTGATTGCAACTGGCGGATGAGGTGGGCGTGCAGTTCGCGCGGCCACGGCCAGTTGCCCATTTCCGCCAGGCTGCGGTTGTCCACTTCAATCAGGATGGGGTCGTCCGGTGCTTTGCCCAGCTGGCGCTGGCTGATTGCAACATCATAAAACCAGTTGTCCAGACGTTGCAGCGCGCCGCTCAGTACCAATAGCAAAACAACTGCTCCGGCCAGTAGCGGGAGCAGTTGTTGCCATGGCGGCCTGCGGGCAGGCGGCGTGGATGGGTCAACAGGCATGGTCAGTGCAGCTGGATGATTTCGTTGGCCTCAATGGCGTGATAGCCCGCCTCGCCATGGATTTCCAACCGTGCCAGAAACTGTCCTTTGGGAAGCTGGGACAGCGGCCAGCTCGGCTGACTGGCAGTGTTGCGGTAAACCACGGTCTGGCGGTCGGCCTGAGCCAGCAGGGTCAGGGTATAGCGTGCGTCCTTTACCGGGTAATGCCGTGCCAACAGCACAGGCAGCGCCGGTTTCAGGGAGGAGAACACGCCCTTGGACAGCAGGGACTGGATTTCGCTGTAGGGGCCGGGCTGGCCCTGGCCATCCACATGCGCCACACGCCAATACCATTGGCCGTCCTCAGGCAAGGTCAGCTTGCTCTCTGGAGTGGTCAGCAGCAGGGTTTGACTGATCTGGCTGAAATCCGGCTGGCGCGACAGCTGCCATTGCACCGGTCGTTCCGGGCTGGCGGTAGTGTTCAGGCTGAAAGTCTGGCCGCGGATTTCCTGCGGGCCGGCGGTTCCCAGCAGCAAGGGCGGTGTCGGGTAGGCCTTGAGTTCGAAGGTCTTGCTGCTGTCGTAACCTTCCAGCCCGTGGGCATTCTTGGCCCGTGCGGCAAGCTGGTACTGACCGTTGGCGGGCAAGGACAGGTAAAACTGCGGCCCGTTGACCGTGCGTTCGGATAATTGCTGGCCAGTGCTGCCCGGGCCATTGATCCTGACCCGGTAGGCCACGGCTTGCTGGTCGGCTGTCCATTGCAGCAGGGGGGGATTGAAACTGCTTTGGGCCGGTAGCGGACTCAGGTCTGGCGCGGCGGGCAGTGCTTCCGGTGTGGTCGGTTTGGCGCCTTGCTGCGTCATGGTGCCAAAACCGGCCGGAACCTCTACCTTGCCGCGTTGCTGGCCACCCACATTCACCTTGCCGCGCAGCACTTCGGTGGCCGTGCTGTCGGCTGACTCGGCGCTGACGCGGAATTCCGTGCCGCGCACGGTAGTAACCGCAGACGGCGTGCGGATCTGGTAGCGACCGGGCATCAGGATGTTGGGTATCACCGAACTGCCGGCATTGCCCTTGTCCAGGCGGATTTCGGTTTTGGCCGAACCGGTGCTGGGGTAATAGATTTCAGTTTGCAGCTGGGCGCTGGAATTGGCACCCATCAGCAGGGTGGAGCCGTCTTCAAAGCGCAGCTTGAGCATGGCGTCGTTGCCGGTCTGGAAACGGACACCCTTGGGATAGCGTGTTTCCTTGTTGATCGGCAACGGCTGGTTCTTGCTGTCCTGTGCAGTGACGTCACCGGAGAATTCCTCGATACGGGCGCTGGAAGGCTGCTGCTTGACCCAGGGGTAGGGCACGCGCACACGGCTGCCGGGCGTCAGCCGGTAAGGGTCGGCAATATGGTTCAGCTTTTGCAGGCGGGGAACATAGGCGGGGGAAGCCAGGTGCTGGTCGGCCAGCGACCACAGGGAGTCACCGGATTTGACCTGATACTCCCAGTAGGCACTGTCGATGCCGGAGGCGGCATGGGCTTGCATACAGAGCGCGATCAGGCCGGAAAGCAGAATGATTCTCATAAATACGGTCGGGAAATGGCGCAAAAACGCAGAATATCTGCATAGTAAGCCCCTGACGAGGGATTGCAACCAGGCGCGGCGGCTTTTTTTGATTTGTTTGAAATTATTAAAAAAAGCGGGCCAATCGGTAAGGATTGGCCCTGAATGTCGGTACTGCACGGAGCTGATGAAGAAATGCTTCCTGCTTAGCTGGTACGCAGTCGCTCGCTGCGGCCTCGCAACCATTCCAGTGTCAACAGCAGCAGGATGGAAAAGCCGATCAGCAGGGTGGCCGCCGCCGCAATGGTGGGGCTGAGGTTTTCGCGAATGCCGCTGAACATCTGACGCGGCAGGGTGGCTTGTTCCGGACCGGCCAGGAACAGTGTCACCACCACTTCGTCAAAGGACGTGGCAAAGGCGAACAGGGCACCGGAAATCACGCCTGGCGCAATCAGCGGCAGGGTGATGCGGAAAAAGGTGGTGATGGGCGAAGCACCCAGGTTGGCTGCCGCACGGGTCAGGTTGTGGTTATAGCCCTGCAGGGTGGCGGTCACGGTGATGATGACAAACGGCACGCCCAGCGCAGCATGTTCCAGAATCAGCGTGGTGTAGCTGTTGTCCATGCCCAGCGGGGCAAAGAACAGGTAGCTGGCCACGCCGACAATCACCACCGGCACTACCATCGGCGAAATCAGCAGGAACATGATGATGCCCTTGCCACGGAACTCACCACGGGTGAGACCGATGGAAGCCAGGGTGCCCAGCACCATGGCCAGCACGGTGGCGGCCGGGGCCACGATCATGCTGTTCTGCAAGGAGCGGATCCACTCCGGTGCGCTGAACAGGTCCTGATACCAGCGGAAGGAGAAGCCGGTCAGCGGGTACACCAGGAAAGAGCCTTCGTTGAAGGACAGCGGAATGATCACCAGTACCGGCAGGATCAGGAACAGCAGGGTCAGGCCGCTGGTAATGCGCAGAACGTAGTGCCACACCTTTTCGATGGGCGACATGGTCGGGTTCAGCATGGTTATGTCTCCGTGAAGGGTGAGGGTTAGCCCAGGCGCAGGCTCTTGGCGCCTACCAGCCAGTTGTAAACGATGTACAGGATCATGGTGGCTGCCAGCAGCAGGCCGCCCAGTGCGGTTGCCATGCCCCAGTTGATCGAGGTGTTGGTGTAGAAGGCCACGAAGTAGCTCACCATCTGGTCGTTCGGGCTACCCAGCAAGGCCGGGGTGATGTAGTAGCCGATGGACAGGATGAACACCAGCAGGGCACCGGCACTGATACCGGCCACGGTCTGCGGGAAGTACACGCGCCAGAAGCTGGCAAACGGGTGGCAGCCCAGCGAGATGGCAGCCTTCATGTAGCTTGGCGAAATGCCTTTCATCACGCTGTAGATGGGCAGGATCATGAAGGGCAGCAGGATGTGCACCATGGAGATGTACACGCCGGTGCGGTTGAATACCAGTTGCAGCGGGTGATCGATCAGGCCCAGCCATTGCATGGTGGAGTTGATCAGGCCGCCCGATTGCAGCAGGACGATCCAGGCGGCAACGCGCACCAGAACCGAGGTCCAGAACGGCAGCAGCACCAGAATCATCAGCAGGTTGCTGGTGCGGGTGGGCAGGTTCACCAAGAGGTAAGCCAGCGGGTAAGCCAGGGCCAGGGCGATGGCGGTGACTACCAGGCTCATCCAGAAAGTACGGGTGAAAATGTCCAGGTAAATGGCCTGGTCCGGCGCGGAGCGGCTGATTTCGCCCAGGTCGTCCACGCGGTGGTCCATGGCGGCCAGCAGGTAGAACGGAGTCTGGGTGCTGGTGTTGCGGCGGATGGCCTGCCAGTAGGCCGGGTCACCCCAGCGCTCGTCCAGATTGGTCAGCGCTTCCTTGTAGGATTTCGGGGCCGGGTCCATCGGCAGGGCGCGGGCAGTTTTGTTGAGCAGGCTGCGGTAGCCGGCTACTTCCATGTTCAGGCGTTTGCCCAGATCGCCCAGTTTCTGGTCGTCATGAGCTTGCTGGATGTCTTGTGCCGCAGCGGCATATACCGCTTCTGGCGGCAGGGCACGGCCGCTCCAGCTGGAAATGGCCTTGACCGTGTGCGGCATGGCGTCAACCACTTCGGGGTTGTTGACGCTCTTGAACAAGAGGCTGGTAATGGGCAGCACGAATACCAGCAGGATAAACAGCACCAGCGGCAGAATCAGCAGCTGCGATTTCAGCTTGTTCATGCGCTCGGCGCGGGCCAGCTTCTGTTTCAGCGAACGGCCGGCCTCCGGCAGGGTGGCTGCGACAGCGGTGGTGGGTGCAGAGGAAGCGGTCATTCTTCCGGCTCCGGATCAGGTAAGGGGTGAAACCCCCTGGGGATGAACCCCCGAGGGGGCGGACCTGCTACCGGCAGACATCACCGGTAGCAGTCATGCGTGTTACAGCTGCTTACTTGGCAGCCCAGGCGTTGAAGCGTTGTTCCAGCGATTCGCCGTAGTCAGCCCAGAAAGCCACATCCACGGCTACGCCGCTCTTGATGTTTTGCGGGGCGGTCGGCAGGTCGGCAACCAGCTGCTTGTCCAAGAGCGGTACGGCTTTCTTGTTGGTCGGGCCGTAAGCGATGTTCTGCGAGTACACCTTCTGGTTTTCCGGCTTGCTGGCGAAAGCGATGAACTTCAGCGCAGCGTCCTTGTTCGGGGAACCCTTCGGAATGGCCCAGGAGTCGAAGTCATACATGCCGCCGTTCCAGACGATCTTCAGGTTCTTGCCTTCCTTCTGGGTGTTGGCGATACGGCCGTTGTAGGCCGAGCTCATCACCACGTCGCCGGATACCAGGTACTGCGGCGGTTGTGCGCCGGCTTCCCACCACTGGATGTTCGGCTTCAGCTGGTCCAGCTTCTTGAAGGCGCGATCAACGCCAGCCGGGGTGGCCAGAACCTTGTACACGTCTTTCGGTGCCACGCCGTCAGCCATCAGGGCCACTTCCAGGGTGTACTTGGCACCCTTGCGCATGCCGCGCTTGCCCGGGAATTTCTTCACATCCCAGAAATCTTTCCAGCTGGTCGGGCCAACCTTCAGCTTGTCGGCGTTGTAGGCCAGTACGGTGGACCATACGAAGATGCCCACGCCGCAAGTCTGGGCGGCGCCCGGTACGAAGTCGGCCTTGTTGCCGATCTTGCTGTAGTCCAGCTTTTCGAACATGCCTTCGTCACAGCCGCGAGCCAGTTCCGGGGACTCTACTTCCAGTACGTCCCAGGACACGCTCTTGGTGTCGACCATGGCTTTGACCTTGGCCATTTCGCCGTTGTATTCGCCGCCAACCACCTTGATGCCGGTGGCTTTGGTGAACGGAGCGTAGTAGGCCTTTTCCTGGGCTGCCTTGTTGGCACCACCAAAGGAAATCACGGTCAGGTCAGCGGCTTGGGCAGCCTGAGCGCAACAAGCGGCCACAACCGCCAGCGAAAGAGCTTTCATGCATTTCTTCATTTGATAGTTCTCCATATTGTTTTGGGACTACAACTACACGCACTCACTCGCACGCACTCATTCAGCCAGTTCGACAGGATCGAGCGCTCTTACGTGTTCTACATTCCAGCCCAGGGAAATCACGTCGCCCACGGACAGTTTCGGGTCCAGAGTGGCGATAGGCTGTTTGACGATGAAACTGGAATTGCCACAGGCTTCCAGGCGGATACGCACATGGTCACCCAGGTAAATGAATTCGCGCACACGGCCGGAGAAGCGGTTTTGCTCCTGCTGCACGTTCAGCTTGATGCGCTCCGGACGGATGGACAGCGACACCGGCGCGCCAGGGGCGGCATCGTGAATGGCCATGGCTTCCACGCGCTCGCCGTTTTCCAGGCCCACGGTACAGCGTTCGCCTTCGCGGCTGATCAGCTTGCCGTGCAGGCGGTTGTTTTCGCCGATGAAGTTGGCCACAAAGGTGTTGCGCGGGTGTTCGTACAGGTTTTGCGGGCTGTCGATCTGCTGGATTTCACCCTGATGGAATACGGCCACGCGGTCGGACATGGTCAGCGCTTCGCTCTGGTCGTGGGTGACGTACACCACGGTCACGCCCAGACGTTCGTGCAGGTGCTTGATTTCCATTTGCATGTGTTCGCGCAGCTGCTTGTCCAGTGCGCCCAGCGGTTCGTCCATCAGCACCAGTTGCGGTTCGAAAACCAGGGCGCGGGCCAGGGCCACACGCTGTTGCTGACCACCGGACATCTGGCCGGGGTAGCGGTTGGCAAACTTGTCCAGCTGCACCATGGACAGCGCGCGCTTCACCCGTTCGGTGACGTCGGTCTTGTCCATGCCGCGAACCTTGAGCGGGAAGGCCAGGTTTTCGGCCACGGTCATGTGCGGGAACAGTGCGTAGTTCTGGAACACCATGCCGATGTCGCGCTTGTGCGGCGGTACGCGGTTGAGCGAGCGATCACCCAGCATGATTTCACCGGCGGTGGGGGTCTCGAAACCGGCCAGCATCATCAGGCTGGTGGTCTTGCCGGAGCCGGACGGTCCCAACAGGGTAAGGAATTCGCCTTTGCGAATGTCCAGGTTCAGATCCTTGACGATCAGGGTCTCGCCGTCGTAGCTCTTTTGTACGTTCTTGAAGCGGACCAGGATGTCGCTTGCACTCGTTTCAGCCATGACCACTCCTGTTGTTTAAATGGTGATGACTGAATTGTAAAAACCGGATGACAGCCGGGATATCGGCCAGCGGCGGATTTTGCTGTCAGGATATTTGCTGACAGTGTGTAGGGCGATTCCTACAAGACGTCAGCATTGACTCTGCTGCGTTGCGGCATCAGACGGTACTCAACAACTGTTGCAGGCTGCCATACAAGGCAGCGGCATCCACCGGCTTGTGCAGCAGTACTGCGCCGCTGGATTGCGCCTCGCGCAGGCGGTTGGGCGCGGTGTCGCCGGTCATGATGATGGAGGGTAGGGTGCGGCCCAGCTGCTGGTAAATCTGCTTGAGCACCTGCTGGCCGGTCTGGTTGCCGCGCAGGCGGTAGTCGGCAATCACCACTTGCGGCTGGAAGCTGTCCAGGCAATCCAGCGCCTCGTCAGCACCTTCCACCGTGAGAATGCGACAGCCCCAGCAACCCAGCAGCGCTTCCATGGCCGAGCGCACCGCGTAGTCGTCATCAATCACCAGTATCGGCACCGCTTGCAAGGGGAGCTGGCGCGGTGCGCTGCTGACGGCTTCCTCCATGGTGGCCGGGCCTGCCAGCCGCGGCATGGTCAGGCGGAACACCGAACCGCGGCCCGGGCGGGATTGCAAACCGACGGTCAGCCCCATGGTGTGGGCCAGGCCGCGTACGATGGCAAGCCCCAGGCCCAGGCCCTTGCGCCGGTCACGTTCCGGGTTGCCCAGCTGGTGGAATTCGCGGAATACCTCTTGTTGCTGGGTGGCAGGAATGCCGATGCCGGTATCCCATACCTCGATCAGCAAATGCTCGCCACGCTGGCGACAGCCAATCAAAATGCCACCGCTCTGGGTGTAGTTGATGGCATTGCTGATCAGGTTGCGCAGGATCAGCTCCAGCAGGCTGGGGTCGGTATACACCTGTACCGCACTTTCCCTTACCCGGAACACCAGGTTCTTGCCATTGGCCAGTGGTGCGAATTCGCATTCCAGCTTGTACAGGACACTTTGCAAGGCCAGCTGGCGTGGCCGGGCTTCGATGACACCGGCTTCCAGCTTGGAGAAGTCCAGCAG